>JAPYWY010000035.1 GCA_028276125.1 Pseudothermotoga sp. | reverse complement strand
AGGATATCAAATCCAACCGCGATGAGTACGAGAAGTTGCTGAGAGAATACAATGGCGACGAACAGAAAGCTTTGGAAGCGATCAAGCGATACTACTTGCAAGATCTCAAGGCGGAGTACGCCATCGTTGAGGCAGCGCGTCAAAACGGTATCGAAGTTAGTGATGAAGAGGTTCTGGCACAGGCGGAGAAACTCGCGCTCGCTTGGGGCATTTCCGTGGAACGTGCGAAGTCGCTCTTGAAAAACAGGAAGGATGTGTACGAAGATGTGCGGGACCAACTCATAAAAGAAAAGATCGCCGACAGGATCCTTGAGAAGTGCAAGGTCTTGGACGTGAAACCTGAGGAGGTGAGGGCGAATGAGCCTGGAGCAAACAGCGCAACTGATACCAACGGTGATTGAATCGACGGGTCGTTACGAACGTGCCTACGACATATACTCACGCCTTTTGAAGGACAGGATCGTCTTTTTAGGTTACCCTATCGATGACCACACAGCGAACCTCGTGGTTGCTCAATTACTCTTCCTCGAGGCTGAAGATCCTGACAAGGACATACAGCTCTACATAAACAGTCCAGGTGGCTCGGTCACCGCGGGCCTTGCGATCTACGATACGATGCAATATGTGAAGTGTGACGTCGTGACCATATGTGTCGGTCAAGCTGCTTCCATGGCAGCCGTTCTCTTGGCGAGTGGTACCAAGGGTAAGCGCTTCGCGCTACCGAATGCAAGGATCATGCTACATCAACCCTTGGGCGGTGCCGAAGGACCAGTGAAGGATGTGGAGATCATCACCAAAGAATTGCTCAGAATAAAGAACCTCATCAACAAGATACTCAGTGAAAAGACCAATCAGCCCATCGAACGGATCGAAAAGGACACCGACAGGGACTTCTTCATGGACGCCTACGAGGCGCTCCAATACGGACTCATAGACAAGGTGATCGAACCGAAAAGAAGGTGAGTTTCTTGAAACTCACCCCAATGATGGAACAATACATGAAGATAAAGTCCAAATACAAGGATGCGATCCTGCTCTTTCGTCTTGGTGACTTCTACGAGGCTTTCTTCGATGACGCGAAGATTGTTTCCGAAAAGCTCGACATAGTGCTCACGCAGCGTCAGGGTGCGCCCATGGCGGGCGTACCGTACCATGCACTGAATTCCTACTTGAAAAGGCTTGTCCAGCTTGGATACAAAGTCGCGATATGCGATCAAATGGAAGATCCTGCGACAGCTAAAGGATTGGTCCGCAGAGAAGTTACCAGGATCGTCACGCCTGGGACGCTGCTCGAAGAGGAGTTGCTGGACGGAAACGTCAACAACTATCTCGTCGTCGTATGCAAGCAGGGCGACCGCTACGTTGCCGCCGGAGCGGACGTGTCAACGGGTGAAACTTTCTGGACTTCTTTGAACGATCTCGACGAACTGTGTGATCTTTTGAAATCCATCGGGACCAGCCAGATCCTCTACGAACCTTCCCTGAAAGGTCAACTCGAGGATAGATTCACGAACAATATCGTTCTTGAACCACTTCAGGATTGGCATTTGAATCTTACAAACATCGACCGCGACATAGCCCAGGCGTTGAATGTGGCGATCGTTGATCACTTGGAACTATCGGAAGGAAAGCTGGCCTTTGCTGCTCTGGTGAGGTACATCAGATACACTCTAATGTCAGAACAGATCTTCTTGAAGCCTCCGAAGACTTTGAGATCCAACGATTACGTGTTCCTCGACGCCACGACGATAGAACAGCTCGGACTGTCGGTGAGGGATGAGCAAACAAGTCTGTTCGACGTTCTGAACTTCACAAAGACATCCATGGGTGCAAGGCTCTTGAAGCAGTGGTTGTTACAACCTTTGAAGAACAAGAACGAGATCGAGTGGAGATTGAACAAAGTTGAAGCCCTCGTGAAGGACCAGCTGCTGCTCAACGAGTTGAGGGAGTATCTGGCAGCCGTGAAGGACCTTCAGAGGATCTTAGGCCGTCTCGAGTACAACAAAGCCACAGTGAAAGATTTGGTGCACGTCAGATCGACTTTGTCCGTGTGCCCGGCCATCAAGACGGCGATGCAGACGAATGAGGCCTTCGGCGAAATGGCGAATCTGGACTGCCTTGAAGACCTTCACGACGAACTGGATAGAGCCCTGCAGGAAGAACCATCCATGAACGTCGGTGAAGGGAACGTGATCAAGACTGGATACGATGCGGAACTCGACGAACTGAGAGACTTGGTCTTCAACGCTGAGGATTTTCTCAAACAGATCGAACAGCGCGAAAGAGTGAGAACAGGCATAAGCAATCTGAGGATTGGTTACAACGAGGTGTTTGGCTACTACATAGAGATCACCAAGTCCAATCTATCGAGGGTGCCGAAGGAGTACATCAGAAAACAGACGCTCGTCAACTCTGAACGTTTCATCACCGAGGAACTGAAGCAACTCGAGGAGAAGATTCTCACGGCGAAAGAAAAACTGGACAAGAAAGAGAAGGAGCTTTTCAGTGGACTCTGCTCTAAGGTTCGGGAGAACTCTGCAAGGCTTGCCAAGCTCGCGGACGTGCTTTCCACACTCGACGTGCTCTGTTCGCTCGCTATAGCTGCCGTTCGTCATAACTACGTGAGACCTACTTTCTCCCGTGGTGAACTCGTGCTCAAAAATTCAAGACACCCCATAGTTGAGACAAAAGTTGAAAACTTCGTGCCCAACGATTTGGTCCTCGACGAGAAGAATTCCTTCGTGGTGTTGACTGGTCCCAACATGAGCGGGAAATCCACCTTCGTCAGACAGATCGGGCTCATCGCCGTCATGGCACAGATGGGAAGCTTCGTCCCAGCGGAGCGAGCCATTCTACCGATCTTCGACAGGATCTTCGCCAAGATGGGTGTACGCGACGACGTGGTGGCCGGTCGAAGCACTTTTTTGACCGAGATGAACGAGGTTGCGAAAATCGTCTACCATGCAACGAAGGACAGCTTGGTCCTGCTCGACGAAGTTGGTAGGGGCACGAGCACGTTCGATGGCATCAGCATCGCTTGGGCGGTGAGCGAGTACATACACAACAAAATAGGCTGTAAGTGTGTCTTCGCCACGCATTTCACCGAGCTTACGGAGCTCGCGAACCTTTACGAAGGTATCCTGAACAAGACGGTGCAGGTGGCGGAAGAAGGATCAACCATCGTGTTCTTGCACAAGGTCGTCGATGGCGTAGCAGACAAAGTCTACGGGATCGAGGTCGCCCACATAGCCGGCCTACCGAGAGAGATCGTGGACAGGGCGCGGGAAGTTCTCGAGACGATATCCGAAAAAAGCGAACTTGAAAACAAACTGCGCGTCGTTTCTACCGAGAGGCTGAGAAAGATCAAAAGGAGGAAGGTACATCCGGACCAATCCAGTCTGTGGTGATCTTCCTTTTCTGCATCTTTCCCATAAGAAGGCTGATGCCGACAGCTTCGCGAGCGCTTACTGGGGCTACAGATTCTTCGGCGGTGGAATATACATAGACGAGCCAGACTTGACAGTGCGAAAGCTGATGGACCGATTCTCCGTGAGGAATCACTTTCCCCCCAAGATCCAACTTTTCTTCATTTACGACACCTCGGACCCACAGCAGTTGCCTTTCCTTGTTTCTCATTACTGCATCTTCGACCACCACAACAATTCGCATGAAGAATTCGTCGAAAAGGCCTTCTACACCCACATCAGGCTCAGAAGTGCGAACGTGTTGAACTTGTACGATCTCTCTCACCAGGTACTCCCCGATGACGTACTCTTTTGTTTTGCTGTTGCCTTAGTGAGCGAGACTGCGTTTCTGAGAACGGCCAGCTGTGAAGATCTGACGTACCTTTCCAAATTCATCGGGAGACATGTGCTCGAAGACGTCTTCGAATTGATTTTGGAAGATCGAGTGAAAGACGTCACAGGTTTTCTCACCAGACTCTCGAAGATCGAAATTGTTGAATCAAAGGTGAAGATAGGAATAGTCGAGTGCAAAGATGACGACGAATTTCTTTGCGTTGCAGACATAGCTATGTATCCACTTTCTCTCTCGGTTCTGTTGGGGAGAATGCCTTGGGGTGTGTGGGTCTACTGTAAAAAGAAACTCGTTCAGAAGGTTTACAGCGCTCTCAGACGTTTTGAAGACAGGAAAGCTGGTAGAATATATGAAACGAGGGACGTCGAGGTTGTTTTGAACGCCATCCTTGAGACCCTCGAACGCAGTTAGAGAGAGAACTTTTTGTCCCGTTCAATGGTCCAAACGAATGGATGATTCTTTGTGGTAGAATGTTTTTGGAACCATGGTCGATGCCTATAACATAGTTTCTGATTATGTACACCTTGGAGGGTCAGTCTTGACGAGAGAGGAACTGATGCAAATCTTGACGAAACGAGTTCAAAAATGCACAGCTTGCCAACTTGCTCAAGGTAGGACCAACGTAGTCGTCGGCGAGGGCAGCCTCTATGCACCCATCATGTTCGTTGGGGAAGGCCCGGGCGAGGAGGAGGACAAGACGGGTCGACCGTTCGTCGGTAAAGCGGGTCAGTTGCTCACGAAGATCCTTGAGTCCGTTCAACTGACTCGTGAGGAAGTCTACATATGCAACGTCGTCAAGTGCAGGCCACCCAACAACAGGGTCCCAAACGCGCAGGAACAGAAAGCTTGTGCGCATTTTCTTTACGCGCAGATCATGATTGTGGATCCAACGATCATCGTCCCTCTCGGTAGTACGGCACTCTCGTTCTTTCTAAACCAGAATGCCTCGATCACTGACTATCGCGGCAAGGAGATCGAATGGAAGGCAGCTAAGAAACTGTTTCCCATGTTCCATCCGAGTTATCTGCTGAGGAACCCTTCGAGGGAGAAAGGTTCTCCGAAGGATCTAACTTGGCAGGACATCAAGAAGGTCCGAAAATTCTATGATGAGCTGAAAGGGAGGTATCAAGATGCCAAGGGGTAGAAAGAAGACCTTGACACCCGCGCTGGAAGACTACTTGACGGTGATCTACGAGATCCAGCAGAAGCAACCTGCAGCGAGGATTAGCACGATTGCAAGGAAGGTGGGCGTGAGTTTGCCGAGTGTCACCAATGCGGTCAGAAGGCTCGCAGACCTTGGATACGTTGAGTACGAAAAGTACGGTTTGATCATTCTCACCTCACGTGGAAAAAGGAAGGCTCAGAGTCTGTACGCCTTGCAGAAACGTATCAAGAATTTCTTCCACTACGTGCTCGGTATCTCCATCGACGTCTCAGAAAAGTTGGCAAGACATCTGTCTCACTATCTGACCGCGAGGACTCGCGAGAGGATAAAGGAGTTCTACAGACTGATCATCGATTTTTCCGAGGACAAGGCGAAGGAACTCAGGAAGTTCATCGAGGAGAGCCGCAAACTCGTGAACGTCACCGCACTCCCTGAAGAAGTGATCGAAGATCTTAAAGCCATGGAGAAGGAACCAGAGGAAGAAGAAGAGGGTGAATGAGTGTGGCAAACATCTTGGTAACGGGAGGAGCTGGATTCATAGGTTCACACCTGGTCGATGCCTTGCTTCGTGCTGGACACAGGGTGATCGTGGTCGACAATCTGAGCAACGGTAAGATTGAGAATTTGAACAGGCAGGCTCTGTTTTACCAACAGAGTGTCCAGGACGAAGAGATGATGGAACGTGTATTCATGCTTCATCGTTTCGACTATGTTTTTCATCTCGCGGCGCAGGCGAGCGTGAGCGTGTCGGTCAAAGAGCCTGTCAAGGATGCGATGAGTAACATAGTTGGCAGCTTGGTGTTGCTCGAGAAGAGTGTCAAGTATGGTGTGAAGAAGTTCATCTTCTCTTCCACGGGCGGCGCCATCTACGGTGACGATGTGCCCATACCGACTAACGAAGAAATCTTCCCGAAACCTGTTTCACCGTACGGCATCGCAAAGAGAAGTGTGGAAATGTATCTGGATTTCTTCAAGAAGGAGAAGGGCCTCGATTATGTTTCGCTTCGCTATGGCAACGTTTATGGTCCAAGACAGGATCCCAACGGTGAGGCTGGCGTGGTGGCCATATTCACATCGAGGATGCTGAAGAACGAAGAAGTCTACATCTTTGGCGATGGTGAGTACGTGAGGGATTACGTGTACGTCTCAGACGTAGTCGAGGCGAATTTGCTCTCTTTGAAGCCTGAGGTCAGTGGTATCTTCAACATCGCAACGGGTGTTGGGACTACGGTGAACCAGCTCTTCAAAATGCTCGCAGAGTTGACCAACTATTCAAAACAGCCAATTTATGCCGAACCACGGAAAGGTGATCTCAGAAAGAGCATCCTGGATTGTTCAAAGGCCGAGAAAATTCTTGGTTGGAAACCGAAAACGGATTTGAAAACGGGACTGGCTCTCACGGTAGAGTTCTTCAGATCTGGAGGGTGATGTTCACGCAAGGTTCGGAGCCTCTCGCAGAAAGGATGAGACCCAAGGATCTCAACGAACTCGTGGGTCAAGACCATGTGCTCGGTGAGAACGGCGTTCTTCGTCGTGCTCTGGAATCTGGGTCGATTTTTTCCTGCATCCTCTACGGCCCTCCAGGTTGTGGCAAAAGCTCCATCGCCGAGCTCATCGAAAAATACGTCGATGCAGAGTTCCATTCTTTGAGTGGATCGCTCCACGGCGCTGCAGAGATAAAACAACTGCTCAGTAGGGCCCAAGAACTCAAAAAGTACGGTAAACGGACCATACTGTTCATCGATGAGATACACAGACTGAACAAGGCTCAGCAGGATCTTTTACTCTCGCGAGTGGAGGATGGAACGATCGTACTCATCGGTGCGACTACGGAGAATCCCTCTTTCGAGATCATCGCACCTTTGCTTTCGCGCTGCCGAGTGATCCAGCTCAAGCCACTCACCACAGAGGATTTGCTGAAAATCATGAAGCGTGCCGTTGAAAGAGATGAACTGTTCAAAAGGAGTGGAGTGGAAATAGAAGAAGGGGTGCTCGCGTACATTGCGAAAGAATCGAACGGTGATGCGAGATATGCGTTGAACACACTCGAAACGATCGTTGAAGCAACACTCTCAAAAGGTCTGAAGAAACTTCGTCTCGAAGACCTGGCCACGCTTTCGCCGTCGAAGGTTCTAACCTACACAGAAGAAAACCACTACGATCTGGCCTCGGCGTTCATAAAGAGCCTCAGAGGAAGCGATCCGGATGCGGCGCTCTACTACATGGTGAGAATGCTCGAATCTGGTGAAGATCCCAGATTCATTGCAAGAAGAATGATCATCCTCGCGAGTGAAGACATAGGTTTGGCAGATCCATTCGCTTTAGTGATCGCCGTCAGTGCCGCTCAAGCGGTGGAACACGTGGGTATGCCAGAATGCGCGCTGAACCTCGCGGAAGCAGCGATATACCTCGCGACAGCTCCAAAGAGTAATTCTACTTATGAGGCGTTGTCTCGAGCAAAAGAGCTAATAGAGAAAACGAAAGATGCTGAAGTGCCGCTGTTCTTGAGAAATCCTGTGACCAAACTGATGAAGAACATGGGTTACGGCAAAGGTTACGTTTATCCACACGATGCTGGAGGTTTCGTTCGGAGAAGCTATATGCCCGAGGGTCTTGAAGATGTCAGACTGTACGTGCCCAAGGACGTTGGTAAGGAGTCTTCGATAAAGAAGAGGTTGGAACAACTCTGGGGAAAGATGGAAGGTGAGCACGATGAAACTCGTTCCGAAGGATAAAGTCATCCACGCGTTCAGCCCACACATGGACCCCGTCCTACGGGTTAGAGCCGGTGAAATAGTCCAGTTCGAAACGCTCGATGCGCTCGGCGGACAAGTTCAAAACGAAGAAGACGTGATGAACCTCGATTTCTCAAAGGTCAATCCTGCCACAGGACCGATCCACGTTGAAGGTGCCAAGAAAGGTCAGATGCTCGTGGTGGAAATTCTTGACATAAACATCTCATCGGACCATGGTGTGATAGTCGCCGAGGAAGGCTTCGGTGTGCTCAAGAATGTCGTCAAAGGCTTCAAGGCCAAGATCTTGCCGATTTGTGATGGTCATGTCATCTTCAACGATCTTTCGATCCCAATCAAACCAATGATCGGAGTCATAGGCGTGGCACCCGAAGAAACGGAGTTTCCCACCGGTACTGCACACAAACATGGTGGAAACATGGACACGAAAGAGATAACCATTGGGAGTAAGATCCACCTTCCCATCTTTCAGGACGGTGCGCTTTTCGCTCTGGGTGATGTTCATGCCGTGATGGGCGATGGTGAAGTGTGCGTTTCTGCGTGCGAAGTTCCAGCGATCGTGACGGTGAAGTTGGACGTTGAGAACAGAACGATCGAATGGCCCATCGTGGAGACGAAAGAAGACCTCTACGTCCTCGTTTCTCTGTCAAAGTTGGAGGACGCGCTCGAAGAAGCAACGCGCGTCGCGGTGAAGATGATCAGTGAAGCAAGAAAACTCTCTTTCGAAGAAGCTTACATGCTCGCGAGCCTGATCGTCGACGTCGGCGTGAGCCAGCTCGTCGATCCAAATCTAACAGCAAAGGCGAAGATCCCAAAACGTTATTTGGCGTGATCGTATTACGTGGATTTCGAAGTGCTTTTCATACCGATGCTCAGTAACAAAGCCTTTCTCGAAGGGCACCGCATTTTCTGACTCTGAAAGCAATTTGCAGAGATGTTTCTTTGTGCTACTCAGCGTTTTTTCAAAGAGTGGGTGATTGAAAACGCATAGTCTGCGTTTTTCGGAGCCATCCGTCTCGTGACATTCTCCTCAACACGAGTTCTCACGATCTTCCATTCTCCGGACGCTTTTTCGATCTTTTCTCGAGTTCCCCAATCACGTCCTCCCAGGAAACATCCTCGGCGCACATCAACACGATCAGATGGTAGATGAGATCTGAAATTTCGTTGATGAGTCTTTTCTTTGTCTGGTGTTTCGCCGCCAGTATGACTTCTATACTCTCTTCGCCGAACTTCTTGAGGATCTCGTCCAAACCTGCCTTGAACAGGCTCGTCGTGTAAGAACCTTCCGCAGGGTTGTTTTTCCTGTCTTCGACGATCTTGTGGAGTCTTTGAAGAAATCCGAGCCCGTCCTTCGCGTTTTCTCCGTGGACGACGTTGAAGAAGCAACTCCTTCTTCCCGTGTGACATGCAACTTTGTCTTCGGAAAATTCCACGAGGTACAACAAGGCGTCCCTATCGCAATCTTCAACGATCTGCAAAACTCTCATAGTATTTCCAGACTCTTCACCCTTCTTCCAGATCTTTTGCCTCGATCTGGAATAGAAGTGTGCAAAGCCAGTTTCTTTCGTCAATCTCAAAGCTTCTTCGTCCGCGTAGGCCAGCATGAGAACTTCTTTCGTGAAAGCTTCTTGGACAACCACGGGTCTCAGCACGTCATTCGACCTCCCAACAATCCAGTCTCACGTTGATCCCGTTCTGAGAAAGGTATCTCTTCAAATCTTGAACGTCGATCAAGCCGAAGTGGAACACCGATGCACCCAGTGCCGCATCCGCCCCTGCCTTGAACGCTTCGAGGAAATGTTGTTTTGTTCCGGCACCACCCGATGCGATCAGTGGAATTTTCAACATCCTTCTAGCCAACAAGATGAGTTCAAGGTCGAAACCTTCTTTTGTGCCATCTTTGTCTATGCTCGTCAGAAGAATTTCGCCTGCGCCAAACTCTTGAACATTTCTTAGCCAGTCTTCCAATTTGATACCTGTCGCCTTCTTCCCAGAAAGAGTGAAGACTTCGAAGCCCAGTTGGGTTCTCTTCGCATCTACTGCGACTACAACAGCTTGAGATCCAAACCTGGATGCAATTTTTTCTATCAGCTTCGGATTCTCCACCACGGCCGTGTTGATGCTCACCTTGTCTGCACCCGCGTAGATCAACTCCGATGCAGTTTCAATGTCACGAATTCCCCCACCTACAGTGAAAGGAATGTCCGTTTTCTCCGCGACCCTCCTAACCACATCTATCATGGTCTTCCTCGATTCCAGAGAAGCCGTGATGTCGAGAAAGACCAACTCATCGATGCAAGATT
>JAPYWY010000024.1 GCA_028276125.1 Pseudothermotoga sp. | reverse complement strand
CTCGAGAGGACAAAGTTTGCAATTCGAAAGGTTGTTCTTGAACCAATCGAGTGCACGTTCAACCATTCTCGTACTCCACGATCGCGGAAAGTTTGCTGAGTTTTAGCGTCAAATCCTCGTATCCTCTAAAGATCTGATCGACTTCTTCGATGATCGTCGTTCCCTCGGCCATGAGACCCGCAATCACCAGTGCAGCCGCAGCCCTCAGATCTGTGGCTTTCACGATCGTACCCTGCAACCTCTCCACTCCATAGACGATCGCCGTTCCATCCGTGAGTTCGGCCTTCAATCCAAGCCTTCTGAGCTCGTCCACGTGTTGGAACCTCGATTTGAAGACCGTCTCAACGATCACGGAAGTGCCATCGGCGACGCTCAGATAGGCAATCATCTGTGGTTGTAAATCCGTGGGGAAGCCTGGGTAAGGGGCCACTTGGAGTTTGAGTGGCTTGGGCCGTTCGTTCATCTGAACCAAGAGGTTGTTACCATCGATCTTAATCTGAGCACCAGACTGGTTCAACGCTTCGATCGCAGCCATCATGTGATCGGGGCGAACGTTCTGTAGGAGTACCTTGCCTCGCGTCGCTGCAGCCGCTATAGCGTAAGTACCAGCCTCTATCCGATCCGGTATTATTGAATGCTCACAAGATCTCAATCGATCCACGCCTTCGATTTCGATCCTTCTACTCCCAGCTCCAAGTATCTTGGCTCCACAACTAACAAGGAAATTTGCGAGGTCGACTATCTCTGGTTCCATCGCGGCATTTTCGATGATCGTTCTTGTCCCGTCGAGCAAAGCGGCAGTAATCATTATGTGCTCCGTTGCCCCAACACTGGGGAAGGGAAAATACACGTAGCACTCTCCAAGTCTCTTCTCTCTCTTCGCTTTGACGACGCCGTGCTCTACGTCGATGGAGAACCCAAGTTTGCGAAGCCCTTCCAGATGAAAATCTACAGGTCTAACGCCGATGGAGCATCCCCCAGGGAGGGACACCGAGGCCTCACCACACTTGACTGCCAGTGGTCCAAGAACGTTGAAGGACGCCCGCATCTTTCTGACAGGCTCATAAGGCACTTGACCCTTCAAACTCGCTGACGGTTTCACCCATATTGTGTTCTTTTCGAATCTGACATTGAAACCTATCGATTCAAGGATCTCCATCATCGTACGCACGTCCAACAGATCCGGAACGTTGTGAATCAGGACTGGCTCATCGAGCAGAATCGTTGCCGCGAGGATGGGAAGAGCGGCATTCTTTGCGCCAGAGATCCTCACGGAACCGTTGAGTCTTACTCCACCGTGAACAACGAGTTTGCCCACTTCAACTGACCTCCGCTTGCATTTGCTTCACCATGTCTTCGAGGTTTGAACCGTCTTCGGGGTACGACCTGAATGAGATCTTGACGGGAATGGCGAGATGCTCGTTGATGAAAGACTTCATTCTCTCCACGACTTTGCTGGTATTTTCCTTAGATATTTCCGTCAGCAGAACGGCAAAGGTATCTTCGTTGAGTCTTCCTATGCTGTCCATGGGAACTCTGACAACGTTCTTCAAGAGTTTCGCCAGTGCGAGCAAGTTCGCGTCGAAGTCCTCATCTCGCTCAGCCAATCGCACGAGTATCAAACCATAGCTGCGGTTCTCCTCAAAAGCGCGTTGATGGTAATAAGTGATGAGTTTGCTTATGTGTTCCGCGGAATACACCCTCGTGTAAGGATCGATGATCTTGCTGGTTCCAATGTCGCGAACGAATTGATCGTAGATGTCGAATTGCCTGCGAATGAACTCGTTGTACTCCTTGATCAGTTGCTCCATCTGAGCCTCACGTGCTCTGTAGTATTCCAGCTGGTCCTCCAACATCTTGATCTTTTGGAGAAGTTCTTCTTTCTCTCCCACGAACCTTCCCTCCCTGCTCTGGTCACTGTGCATGATTCTCAAACCCACCCGTTCAAAGTGTTTGCTCACCCGACTGGGTCAGAAACGCTCGCTGTTTGCGTCGAACATCTCATAAAATTATACCACGCAGGTGAAATCTGAGTTTCGAACGGTTCAACTTCCATGCCGTCAAATATTGACGACGTGCTTTCTTGTGGTATCATTTATAGGGTAACAAAAAGTTCGAAAGAGGTGAGGCCAAATGAAGAAGGACATTCATCCAAAGATGAAGCTTGTGACAGTGAAGTGTGCGTGTGGTGCAGAGCACAGATTTTATACGACGAGGGACACCATCAGGATAGATGTGTGTTCGAACTGTCATCCCCTTTACAGGGGACAGTCGGGCGCTGGCTTGGTCATAGACACTGAAGGACGCATCGAGAAGTTCAAGCGCAGGTACGAGGGTGTCGAATACTGATGCTTCATAAATCCTTAGGGAGGGTTAGTTTGTGGTAAAGGTCGGCGACGTTGTGAAGAGCAAAGTCACACAAATAACAAAATTCGGAGCAGTCGTCACGCTCGAGAACGGAGAAACAGGGTTCATTCACATCTCCAAGATTGCGAACCAGTATGTGAAGAACGTCGAAGATTTCTTGAAGCAAGGTCAGGAAGTCACAGCGAGGATCATCGGCAAGACGCGCGACGGCAAATGGGAACTGTCGCTGAAAGAAGAGAAGAGCCAGGAGGAACAGAAAGACGCAAAGAAGGCCGAGTTCGAAAAGAAGCTCGCCAGATTTCTCAGAGACAGTGAGAAGAAGTTTGCCGAGTACAAAAAGAGGGCAGAGAAAAAGGGAGGAAGGTTCTGATCAGAAGTTCCACTTGATTGGAAATTCTTCCGTGCTTCTGATCACTACCACCTTGGTTCCGACATCAACGAACGCATCTATGGTTTCTATGTCCTGATTGAACATGCGGATACAACCGTGGGAGATCCTCTTTCCGATTTCCCACGGTTTTGTTGTTCCATGTATCCCGTAGGTCGGGTTGGACAACTGGAAAAATCTCGTGCCCAAACCGTTTATGGGAGAACGCGGCGGGATGTACTCACCGAACCAGTAGAGCGCAGGATCAACTTCTTTCTTCATGATCCAGTAAGTCCCTGGTGGAGTCATGTCGCTGCGCCCCACGGCCACGGGAAAAACTCTCACGAGTACCCCGTTGTAATAGAGTGCCAACCTGCCAGTCGCCGTGTTGATCACTATGCTCGTCAAAGAAGAATCGAAATACACTTTAGCAAGCTTCAGAACGGTACCTGACACAATACGGTTTCCGTCGGGAATACTGTTCGCCAATTCGAGGTCTGGAACGGTGAGACCGTACATGTTGGCGATCGACCAGAGGGTTTCGCCAGGCTTGACGATGTGGGTGTAGGGAGCCACTGGTTCAACTCGCATTGGCGCTGTGGAACCCCTCAACGAGTTCACCAAGCCGTGGAAGACGAACACATCCAAACTCGTTGTCTTGCGCAAACCGTACGGTAGTTCGAAGGTCAGTTTCAGGGTGTGTATGCCATCCTTGGGCTTGTCGGGCGTATAGAGGTACAAAAGACCGTTGAAGGAGAACCTTCTGAAGCTGAGGTTTTGAAAATCACAGCTTAAGAGTTTCCAATCTTGTGGTAATCTCACAGCGATGTAGAAAAGCTGCTTACCAAGATCCGTGAAGAAGAAAACCTGTGGATCTTGCCTGTAACTCGAGAGTTTCAAAAGCGTTGGTCGAACACCGCGCATAGGATAACCAAGACTGCTTTTGCCGAAACCCTCCACGATGATCCAGTCGGTGTTCGAGACATCGAAGGTGAAGGAGTTTTCCTTGGTGAACTTTGCGAGCCTGTGGCCCGTCTGAGTGAAAAGGTACACTCTGGGCTGCTCGCCAATCGTGTAGATCGGCCGCAGGGAGAGCTCTATCGTGTTCTTCTCGAAAGACTTGATGAGCAACTCATGAGCCGCACCAAAGATGAGCGAGCTCGTCAAGAATAGCCAGAGCAATGCGATCCTTCGCATCTGGACCAACTCGCTTCTTCGAACCGTCCCTCTTTATGATCGTGACACTGTTTTGATCGCTGCCCATCGCCTGCACATCGTTTGCGACGATCATGTCGAGGTTCTTTTTCTTCAACTTTTGTTCCGCGTAGGTCTCCAGCTCGTCAGTCTCCACGGCGAAGCCAACCAAGATCTGTCTGTTCTTTCGTCGACCGAGTTCTTCGAGTATATCCTTCGTCTTGACGAGTTCGATGGAGAGTCTCTCCTTTGATTTCTTCAGTTTCGAACTGCTCTTCAGCGCGGGGGTGTAATCGGCCACGGCTGCCGCCATGATGACGCCATCGACCGAGTCGAACCTCTTCGTCGTTTCTTCAAACATTTGCTGAGCGCTCTCCACCTTGACATACTCTTTGATGAAAAACGGAGGTCTCAAACACGTGGGACCAGCGATCAACGTGACCTCGGCACCGAGCCGAGCAGCCATCTTGGCGATCTCGAAACCCATCTTTCCACTGGAACGGTTCGATATCACCCGCACCGGATCGATGCTCTCCCAAGTGGGCCCAGCAGTCACGAGCAAGCGAAGTTTCTTGAGAGGCTTGTCGCTGCCGAGTACGTATATGGCCTCCTGAACAACCTCGTTCTCTGGATACCTCCCACGGCCAACCTCACCGCACGCGAGGTGTCCCTCTTCGGGATCCAAGACCCACCAACCCATTCGACGGAGTTTCTCGATGTTTTCCTGCGTGATGGGATTTTCGAACATGCGCACGTTCATGGCGGGCACTAAGAGCTTCTTGTCCTTCGCGAAGGCTAAACAAACCATGGTGAGCAAGTTGTCCGCGACGCCGTGCGCGATCTTCGCGATCGTGTTGGCGGTGGCCGGTGCTACCACAAGGACATCTGGCCATCTGGACAATTCCGTGTGCGGTATCCAGCCATCTTTTATGTTGAATGCGTCCTCATCCGTGTACACCGGACAGTTGCCAACGGCAGAAAACAGATCCTTCGAGACCAGTTTCTGCGCACTCTGCGTCATGATGATCCTCAATTCGTGCCCGTCTTTGCGGAGGCCGCTCACCAGTCCTACAACTTTGTACAGGGCGATACAGCCCGTCACACCGATGAGAACGTTCATACGATCACTTCACGTTGGGAAGCAGTATGCGCAGGATCTCTTCGTTCTTTATCCTCACATAACCAGCTTGAATCTCTTGGAAGGCTATCGAGACAGGGTTGTTGTCCACTGGCGTGACGTAAGGCTTCGCGTACTCCTTGAGCGCCTCTGCTCTCTTCGCCACAGCTATCGGTATGGCGTACTTGTAAGGGATCTTCGCTGACAATCTGTCGTAATGCAATATCTGCTTGCTCACCGAGAATCACCTCCATCCGAAAAGATCTTGTGAAATCCGAGCCGTTCTATCACCCTGTTAACCTTCAGTTGTTCGGCAACGATTATAGAAGTGAGTTGGTCGATCGATTCCTGAAGGTCCACGTTCACGATGAGATACTGAAACTTTGGTATCTGTTCCAGTTCCTTCTTAGCGTCCTCGAGCCTCTTGATCATATCCTCCTGTCGCTCGGTACCACGTTTCAACAAACGTTTCTTGAGTTCATCGAAAGAAGGTGGTGCTACGAAGATGAAAACAGCATCTTTGAATTTCTTCATCACCGTCATCGCACCTTGAACGTCTATGTCCAATATGACGTTTATGTTTTTTCTGAGCTGTTCTTCAACAAACTTGCGCGGAGTACCGTAATAGTAACCATGGACGACGGCCCATTCCAAGAATTCGTCCCGTTCCACCATGCGCATGAAAGTCTCTTCGTCCACGAAGAAATAATCTCGGCCCTCGACTTCGCTCGGTCTCTTGGGCCTCGTCGTGCACGAGACTGAAAAGACCACGTTGTTGACTCTTTTCATCACACCATCGATGATCGAAGTTTTCCCAACGCCGGAAGGACCACTTATCACGTAGAGAAGTCCTGCCACGGATCTACCTCACTTTGCTCAGAGTTTCCTCGATCTCCACCATGGACTGCTTGAACCTCTGGGCTATGGTCTCGGGTTGGATCGCACTGAGAATGATGTGGTTGCTGTCCGTGATGATGATGGCACGCGTCTTTCGGCCGTAGGTTGCATCGATCAGTTTTCCCTCATCCTTCGCTTCCTCTTTGAGCCTCTTCAGAGGTGCCGACTCCGGGTTCACGATCGCGATGACGCGATCTCCCGAAATGACATTCCCGAACCCTATGTTGATCAAACCGTACACGCTCTATACCTCCTTGGAATATTTCATTCCAAGTTTTGAACCTGTTCTCTGAACTGTGATATCAGTACCTTGCCCCTCAATGCCAAATCTATCAGACCTACATCTTCTGACTTGGAAAGCATCGTGTTGAGTTCTCGAAGGATCTCCTGAGCAAGAAAATCCAGATGGTTTCCAACGGCTTCCTTGCTCGACAGCAGCTCCATGGTCTTGCTCAGGTGAGTCTCCAACCTATCGATTTCCTCACGAATGTCCAGCTTCTGCAGGCTCATCGCGATCAGATTTTCAAAGAGGTTCGCATCGATCTGAGCGTTGCTCAAAAGCTGCTGGATCTGCTCGCGGAGTTTTACCCTCAGAGATGGTAGTGCATCGTCCGCCGTTTCCCTGAGTTTCTCAGCAAGAGCGCTCAGTCCTTCCATGATCGTTCGCAGTTGCCTTGAGAGTTGCTGACCTTCCCTCTCGCGTTCTGCATCCAACTTTCGAAGAGCTTCTTCTACGACTTCTTCACAGATGTTCCAAATATGCTCTTCTCGCTCTTCAGAAAGTTCAAACTTCACGAGTTCTCTGAACCTGAGCAAGTGATCGAGATTTACCGGTTCTGGAATTCCAAGTTTTGTGACCAGCTCTTCGAGTCCGTCGTAGTACACCTTTGCCAATCCAAAATCGATCCGGAGTGCTTCCGTTGGTGGGACCAAGAATTCGACGAACAGTCTCAAAGAAACCTTTCCTCTCTTGATGTATCGCTGGATCAACTTGGTCAACTCAATCTCACGTGAAGAGAGAAAGGACGGACAGTTCAGCTCAATGTTGAGATAACGAGAATTGAGAGTTTTCAACTCGCAGCTGATCCTGTATTCTTTCGAAAGTCTTTCGACCTTGGCGTACCCCGTCATGCTTTTCGGCAAAGATATCACTTCCTTATGCATTATAGCATTTGCACAGCAAATAATGCCCAGGATGGGCCCGTTTTCTTTCAAAATCTCCTTGTTTCTTCAGAAACCTGCCCCGAACCTGAAGAAAGGCTTGAAGTTCTCCCAGGTCCACTGACCGTTGAAATCATACGCAACGCCAAAGCCCAAGACGCCAAGCAACGGTATCGCTATGTCGAGTTCGGGACCCGCAGTGAGCCTAAGAGTGGGCTGAGCCAAGGTTTCGCCCGTTCCACCGGCATCGACGAAAACAAGCGCGTACATGGGCAGTGTTTGGGATTTGAGGTTGTACCTCAACTCTCCGCTGGCCAAGATTCCAGCCTTCGCCTTGCTTCCATCCACGCCTCGCACTGAGTCGATCCCGTAGAAGAGGATCGTCTCTGGAGTGGTCCCAGGGTTCTTGTATTTTTCAAAGAGGACCGCGCTCGTGAAGAACCTGAAGGCGGTGACGAGTTGATCGTTCCACACGGGCATGAACATGCGTGCATCGAGTCGAAATTTCCAGTAGTCTCGGTCCGCAAGAAAGCCGAACGGACCGGCCTTGTCCACACCAAGGTATATGTACTGACCGCGGGTCGGAAAGATAGGATCACTCCTCGTATCGTAGGAGTAGTTACCAGAGAGAACGAGCGTGTTCTCGGTGAAGCCAGTGTACATTCTGTTCTCGTACGTCACACCAGCCCCGAAGGCGTGGCCAAAGAATCTGAGCGTGGAGGCGTTACCTCCAACCTTGAGAACTTGCACGCTGTCTGTCCATTCATAGCTGAACAGCGCACCGAGAGTTGCGGGTATTTTGAACGGTTTTCTGATCGAGTAATCGAACTGGATGAGCCTGCTCTCGAATCCCAGCTTCAGCGTGGTGGAGAAGGTCTGGCCGTAACCGAACGGGTTTACGGTTGAGAATGAAAGTTCACCGAAGAAGCCTTCGTACCACGGTTTATCTTTGACAGGACTCCAAGAAATTCCCCCAGACAGCGTGAACTTTTTGTCCTTCTCCTTGACCTCCACCACGACGTTCACATCGCGACTCTCTGGTGTACCAACAGGGTAAACCCTAACGCCTTCGAAGAACTGTGTCCTGTTCAGAGCCGACGTTGTGTCGTAGAAGTCTTTCTCCGTGAGAGGTTCACCCGCTTTGAAAGTCACAAGATCGTCCACCACGTAGACCTTCGTTCTGTCAAAACCTTTGAACTCTACGTTCGCAACGTACTTCTCAACTATGTTGAAGCGGAGCGTCTTGCCTTCGTCCACTGGCACGACGTGACACATGGGATAACCATTTTCTTTGTAAAGATCGATTATGGCTTGCATTGATCTCAAGACTTCTGGGTTTCTAACGAGTCTGGACTCGCTGACCGATACGACCTTGCGTAGTTGTTCGGAACTTATCAGATTGTTTCCTGAGAACTCGATCTTCTCGTACACCTTACCTTCCTCGGGCACGAACTTCGGTTGGACGACCTTCACCTTCATGATGACGGCTTTTTCAGAAACATTTGGTATTTCTATCTTCTCAAAATCAACGGACGTTTCCTTGCCAAAGTATACATAATTTGCAAGCGTGGACAAAACGGAAGAGACGTCACTGAAAGTTGGATAGCAACGTTTTATGTCCTTGATCAGGAATCTCAGAAACGCTGGAGTAGTGTAGAAATCTTTGAGTGTGCTGATCTTTATCTGTTGTCGCACCTGCGAAATGTTCAGTCCTTCCGTTTCACCTTCGAAGTACACGTCCCACAGCGCGTATGGAACAACGTTGAAGACGTAAACACCATCTTTGAAGTCTCCGCCGAGTTCGACGAGGAAATAACCAGCGTCGTCAAACATCTTCTTCATCGCACTGAGGCTATCCTTGACCCTCACCATGCTGAGCGCTTTATTCTTTTCGAGCGTGACAGCACTGGCAAGTTCCGTCTTTTTCACTATCTCTGGACCCTCGAGGTTGATCTGCCAATCCCTCACGATGGGGTTCTCCTGAACGACGATTTGTAGGATGAAACGGCCCTCAGAGGCAACCAACTTCGGTTCCAGGGAGGAGAAGTAACCCGTATCGAAAATCTGTTTGGCCATGTCCCGAATGGCTTCATCCTTCAACTCTACCCCAAGATAGTCCTTCACCAACGGCAATAACTCTTTCTCCGATATGGTCACCAGACCCACGAATTTCACGTCCGATATGACAACACCAAAGAGAACCAATCCCAGGATCGATGAGACCAACAACGTGAGAACCCTCTTCATCTCGATACCTCCCCTTCGAACAAGCTCTTCTCCAACTGATCGATAACATCGTACAGGGATCTGATCACAACTGGAGAAGAAAGATCACAAAAGATCTCGATCAACTGCAAGGTCGATATCTCATAGCACACATCCTCGTAGCACCTTTCTACGCACAATTCTACACCTTCCGGGGTTCCAGTCAGCAACGTGACCAAGCAACCTACAAGATCTCCCACCTCTTGGCAGTCCACATGCGACGTGTTGAAACACGCTGTCACTCTCGTGCCTTTGCCCTTTTCGCTCTCCAACTTTACGAACCCACCAGTGGCCTCTGCCGCCTGCTTTAGGAACGGAAGGCCCAATCCTACCCTTCTGACTTTCGGATCGCGCGTTGTATAGAAAGGATCGAAGACCCTGTTCAGTTCGTCTTGCGTCATGCCAATGCCATCGTCTTCCACAGTGAAACAAAAACTGTCACGCGTTTGAGAGATCTTCAATCGCACTCTCTTGGCCTTCGCCTTGAAGGAATTCTGAACTATGTCCATGACGTGGTCAACGATCGTTCTCAGCCCCATATTGTCAACACCTTACTTGGATCAGGGTTCTTCAAGAAGTCGAAGAATTCTTCACTGTTAAGTGTGTCAAGGTCGAAACGTGTGAACCTACAGCCGATTTCGTCTGGTCTGTGAGCGTCCGAATTGGTCAAGGGTATGTAACCTGATCTCAGGGCCTTCTGCCATCCTTCCTTCGTTCTGACCTCGGCCATCCTGACGCGATCGTCTGCGGGAAAGATACCAAGCTGGTACAGCACACCAAACAGCCTATCGATGTGCGCGTAAACTGGAACACCATCGAAACTCAGGATCAATTCCACGATTTTCTCCAAACTCATGTCGATAGCCACGTGCAGGTATCCTTCCTCCATGGCCACGAATTCGTCCTTCTCGTTCACGATGAGTTGATAACCCAATGTTTCTGGCTCAAACTCAACCTTCGGTCGGTGATCTTTCAAGATCTTGGAGAACCTGTTCGCCGCTTCGGTTGAACGAAAGTACGCAAGTACATGAACTTCTTCCTGAGACGTGATCTCTATACCTGATAACATGGGCACATCACATGCTTTTGTGAAAGATTCTAAGTTCGCGCAACTGTTGTGATCGCAGATAGCTATGACGTCGAGTCGTTTCTCCTTCGCCTTGGAACAGACCACACTCGGAACCATGGTTATGTCGGCGCAGGGCGAAAGACAAGAGTGTACGTGAAGATCGGCCTTGATCACGGCTCTATACCCATCCCGTACAACCTTCCGACTATCTCGAAGGGACTCTTATCTGACCTCAGCAAGCAGATACCTTCAGCCTTCGCCTTCTCGATCGTCTCGCTTGAGAAACTGTGAGCGTTGCAGAGAACGATAGCACGTATTCCCGTGATAACCGAAACAGCGACGATGTTGACGTGCGACTGGACCGTGACCCATATCGAATTCGCTTTGGCATGTGCCATCACTTCACTCAGAAGGTCCCCCACACAACCGTACTGCACATCGATCTCATAGTTGCCACAACAAACTTCCAAGTTCAAGGCTTTAACGATCTCAGAAAGCTTCATTTGCTTCCCTCCTTGCTTCTGCGAAATTCCATCTCCACGACAACCCCCGCTCCGACCTTAGAGACAACCATCAAATTGTCTGAACATCTCTTCATGTTCGTGAAGCCCATACCCGCACCGAAACCCAATTCACGCACGTAATCTGGTGCGGTCGAGTAACCTTCCTTCATCGCAAGCTCAACGTTGTCGATACCCTTTCCTGTATCCTCTACACGCACGAAGATGCTGTCAGGCTTTATGAAACAGTAGATCGCACCCGTGCTTCCACTGTGTATCACGACGTTGGTTTCCGCCTCGTAGGTGGCGATCGCCACCCTTCGCGCAGTTTCGGGATCGACCCCCTTGGAAAGGAGAAACTGTCTCAGTTTCGAGGCACCGACACCAGCGAGGTTGATGTCGTAATAATCTATCGGAAAGA
>JAPYWY010000023.1 GCA_028276125.1 Pseudothermotoga sp. | reverse complement strand
AACACAGTGGCTCGTCAGCGGTGTCCTGACGCTTCATTTTGCTGAAGTCGATCGTCTTGCCGAGAACCCGCGCGGGGGTACCCGTTTTGAACCTTCCGATTCTAAAACCGAGTCTCATCAAAGCCTCCGAGAGTCCCTTGGCTGGAAAATCTCCGAGTCTGCCGGCTTCGAAAGTTTGTCGACCTATGAAAATCTTGCCGTTCAAAAAAGTTCCTGTCGTCAGTATGACCGCACGTGCCTCGTAAACTATGCCGAGCTTGTCCACGACCGCTCTTATGTGACTGCCTTCGACGATGAGGTCACACACCTCCGCCTGCTTCAAGAACAAGTTCTGGGTCTGTTCCAACGTCCTTTTCATCGTCAAACTGTAGCTGACCTTGTCGATCTGTGCGCGCAGTGCACGCACAGAGACACCCTTGCTGGTGTTCAACATCCTCACGTTTATCATCGTTCGATCCGTCGTCTTCGCCATCTCTCCACCGAGTGCGTCGACTTCTCGCACCACGATGCCCTTGGCAGGACCACCGATAGCTGGATTGCAAGAAGCCCAGGCGACCCTGTCGAGGTTAGAGGTTATCAGAAGAGTCTTGAAACCGCATCTTGCGGTGACGAGGGCTGCCTCGACTCCAGCATGACCCGCACCGACGACAACCACGTCGTAAGACTCTCTCACGTTTCTCACCCCAAGCTCGCTCAATATTTGATTGTAACATGCAATGAAGAAAGCTTTCCTTAGTGGGATGTTCACTGAGTCTGTGATAAAATCTTGCTGCGACGTGAGGTGATGATCTTGCGCATTCTGCTCACCAACGACGACGGTGTCACATCCATCGGTCTTTTGACGCTCGCAGAAATTCTTTCCGAAAGACACGACGTTTTAGTCGTGGCGCCGGAATCTGAACAGAGCGCCACGGGTCATGCGATAACTGTGAGAATGCCCATTTGGGTAAAGCGCGTGAAGGTCTTCGAACACATACCCGTGTACGCCACGACCGGAACACCAGCGGACTGCGTGAAACTCGGAGTAGAAGTCATTGGTGAAAAGAACATAGATTTGGTGATCAGTGGCATAAACTTCGGTTACAACCTCGGAACGGACATCGTCTATTCTGGAACCGTATCCGGTGCCATAGAGGGTGCACTCCTTGGGATAGCTTCCCTCGCTTTGTCTGCACCCGCCGTCGAAGACTTCGACTACAGGGAGGCGGCGAAGTTCACCATGGACTTCGTCGAAGAATTCGACTTTTCGATCCTCGAAAAGTTCACCGCGTTGAGCCTGAACTTTCCGATCGGTGAGATCAAGGGTTGGAAGGTGGCTCGGCAGAGCGCGAGGAGATACGCGGACCGGTTCGAGGCACGGGTTGATCCGATGGGAAACACCTATTACTGGATGTACGGCGATGTCGTGGAGGACGACGAAAGGCCCGATTGTGATTACGTGATCGTGAGGGAAGGTTACGTTGCAGTCACACCGATAACAGTTTTCATGACGCACGAGCGGTTGCTCGAGAAGTTGAGGGAGGTAAGCCAACGTGAAAAGGATAAGGCTTCTTGGAGATCCAGTGCTCAGAAAGAAGGCCAAGGAAGTCTCTCAGATAGATGAGAACGTTCTGAGCATCATCAGAGACATGTTCGAAGTCATGTACGCAGAGGATGGCGTCGGCTTAGCCGCACCACAGGTGGGAGTGTCTCTCAGGATAATCGTGATGGACGACGGTAAGCCGAGGGCGATGATAAATCCCAAGATCGTTTACAAGAGTGAAGAAAAAGTTGTCGCTGAGGAAGGTTGTCTGAGCGTTCCAGAAATCTTCGAAAACGTGGAGCGCAGTAAGGAAGTGATTGTGAGGTACAAAGATGAAAGTGGAGCCGAACACGAAGAAAAGTTCGTCGATTACAGTGCGCGGATCGTTCAACACGAGTACGATCACCTCGATGGGATACTCTTCATCGATTTGATACCGCCAGAGAGAAGGGCCGCAATTCGTGAGAAACTGTTGGACATAGTGAAGCGTTCCGCCCAGCTAAGGTGAGACTGAATGAGAATACTCTTCCTTGGAACACCACACTTCGCCGCAAAGCACTTGGAGACGTTGCTGAAGGAAGGTATGGACGTCGTTGCCGTGGTCACGCAGGCTGACAAACCTTTCGGTCGAGGTTTGAAACCGACGCCGAGCCCCGTGAAAGTTCTCGCACAAGAAGCCAAGATACCTGTCTACGAGCAGCTCAAGCAAGTTCCTTTCGATGAGCTCAACGTAGATATCTGCATCGTCGTCGCTTATGGAAGACTGATTCCGAAGAGGTATCTCGATGCACTGCCGTTCTACAACGTCCATCCTTCGTTGCTTCCAAAGTACAGGGGCGCTGCGCCGATACAGCGCGCGATAGAGAACGGTGAAAATTTGACGGGAGTGACCATCTTCAGGCTGACCGAGCAGCTCGATGCAGGTCCGATCGCCATGCAGGAGAGTGTGCAGATAGATGACTTTGAAACTTTCGACGAGGTGGAAACGAAACTTTTGAACCTTGGTTGTCAGATGTTGGTCGAATTTTTGAAAGATCCTTTCTCCCACGATCTCGTTCCCCAAGACGAGTCGTTGGCCAGCTACGCTCCGAAGATCGAAGAGAAGGATCTTCTCGTAGATTTTGCGCAACCTGCACACAAGGTGAAGGACAAGATAAGGGCCTACGACTCCAGGCCTGGCGCGAGGGCCTTCTTGGATGGACAGTGTGTCAAGATCTTTGGGGTCAAGGCGATCGAGTCCTGTCCGACGGACGTGCCAGGAACGGTGGTTCGCGTAGGCCGAGATGGAGCTTTCGTAATGACTTCTACGGGTCTGGTTCTCATTTCACATGTTCAGTTTCCCGGCAAAAAGAGAATGACGTTCTTTGAAGCCTACAACGGTAGATTGATCAAGATCAACGATAGATTTCACGTTTGACTCCACGGAGAGGGATGGGTGACCGCGGGCCGATGGGCTCGAGGAAAGTCCGGACTCCACAGGGCGGGGTGCTGGGTAACACCCAGGAGGAGCGATCCTCGGAAAGGGCCACAGAAACTTCAAACCGCCCGAAGAGGGCAAGGGTGAAAAGGTGAGGTAAGAGCTCACCAGCATCGGGGTGACCCGATGGCTCGGTAACCCCCACCCGGAGCAAGGCCGAGCAGGGGTGGGTGGCCCGTCCATAACCCCGGGTAGGCCGCTTGAGGAGGGCGGAAACGCTCTCCCCAGATAGATGGTCACCCTCGACAGAATCCGGCTTACAGTCCCTCTCCGTGATTTTGAGGGGGAAAATTCGGTGAAACGGTTCATGGCAGTGGTTTCGTACGATGGGACAAACTTCTTTGGTTTTCAATCGCAGCCCGGCGTTAGAACCGTGCAGGGCGTCATCGAGACCGCTTTGGAAAGGATATTCAAATCGAAGACCTCAGTCCTGGTTTCGGGTAGGACCGACACCAACGTGCACGCGATCGGCCAGGTGATCGTGTTCGACAGCCCCATCGATATAGATGAGACCAGCATGAGGAACGCGTTGAACGCGAACTTGCCAGACGATGTGTACATCAAAAAAGTCGTCGAGGTTGACAAAGATTTTCATCCGCGATTCGAAGCGAAGAGGCGCATATACCATTACTTCATCTACAATGTTCCCGAACCGAACCTGTTCTTGAGAAACTACGCGTGGTGGTTTCCCTACAAACTCGACATCGAAAAGATGCGGCAGGCTGCCAGGTATCTGGAAGGAGAACACGATTTCAGAAGTTTCATCAAGGTGGAAGGCAACGAAAGCACGGTGCGCACCATATACAGGATCAGGATATTGCGGCTGAGGAACAAGATGATACTGATTCGCGTGGAGGGCCGTTCGTTCGCTCGCAGGATGGTCAGAAACATCGTGGGAGCTCTGGTGAAGGTGGGGACGGGACAATGGGAGCCAGAGAAGTTGAAAGAGGTGCTCGAGGCCAAGAACAGATCGCTCGCGCCAGCCACCGCACCTGCACATGGCTTGTACTTCTACTCTGTGGAGTTCTAACGGCTTTCGAGATCGAAAAGATCGATCTGTTCAATGCGCAAGTTTATGTCGTTCAAGACAGAGGAATCTTGTACTACGTCGGGGAGACGGAGCCGGCGACGGAAGATCTCCTTTTGATAGAGCAATGGATGAGAATGCCAGTAATCTTGTTGCTCTACGATGGACCCAGTGAGATGAGAACAACGGTCGAAAATTGTTTGATTGAGGTGGGTGCACTGATCGGAGTTGGGGATCTCTTCTACGTCAAGGTGAGAAAACAGTCAAGCTTGTGCTACGTCAGGCTCGTGTACAAGGATCAGTCTTGGGACAATTCAGACCAACTCTGGAAAGAAGACGAGTTTGAAAACAAACTGAGAGAAAAGCTGAAGGAATATTTCTCCTCTCAACTCGATCGACCAGAGGTGGGTTACCGCGTTCTCATTGCGGATCGAGTCATTGTTGAAAAGCGTGAGAACCAATCCGTACCGGTCAAGATCGAGGTAGCTGAGAGGATCGTTTCTCTCACAGTGAACGACGAGCAGAGACTCGTTTCGGAAGGTTTCTACAACTTCTACGGCAGGATTATTTACGTGGATGAAGATACCGATCTCTCCACCACGGCATTCTTCGAGAACACCCAAATGGTCTACAAGACTTCGAAAGGTTACGTCGTTTACAGAGACGGTGCGTTGTTCTTTCCAGACGGTAGGAAGGTGGTTTCTCCGGAACCTTTCGACGTTTTTGAAGATCGATTGATTCCATGGCGCGTGAACGTGAGATCGGAAGGCTCGAGCTTTGTCACAACCGTTGTGGGGCGCTTCGATGACACGTTGGTGCTCTCGTGCGGAATGATCGCTCCAGCTGATCTTTCTTGGTTCTTGCGCGTGAGTGGGCCGATCATCGAGTGGGCACAGGTCGAACAAAGGCTTTACGTGCTCGACATCGCAGGTTACGTGAGAGCCATCGATCTGAAGAGCCGACGCACGCTGTGGGAAAAACTTGTTCCGAACTCTTGGGGTATCGCAACCCACGGCAACGAAGTCTACGTCGGTTCAGGGGAAAGATTGCTTCGCTTCAACGACAGAGGAGAGCTGGTGGAAGAGCAATTCTGTCAGGACTTCGGTGTCTCTTCGAAGGGTATAATTGCTTTGACAAAGACCGAAGGAAGGTTCATCAGGAGTCGAGTTGGCAGTGTTCTGGTCGAAGGTTCTAAGGCCACGGTCTACACCGACCAAACCTTCGAGTTTGAAGACGTTCAAAAAGTACGCTTCTTCGACTGGGGAATCGTGTTGGTTGGAGAGTCGGGATGCTGGGTGGTAGAAGGACGTTGAGGCTGGATGAACTGGTGCTGAAAAGAGGCTTCGTGAGGAGTCGTTCGCAAGCGGCCGATCTCATCAAGCTCGGCAGGGTTTTCGTCAACGGTTTACCTTGCACCAAACCTGGCAAGCTCGTTGGAGAGGATGTAGAAATCTCGATATCTCAAGATCGTCCTTACGTTGGTAGGGGAGGGGAAAAGCTCGAGAGCGCTTGGAAAGCTTTCAACATAGATTTCTCTGGCAAGACAGTTTGTGATGTTGGTGCCTCAACGGGTGGTTTCACACACTTCGCCCTCGTCAAAGGTGCAACGAAGGTGTTCGCCGTGGATGTTGGGGAGAATCAGTTGCACGAATCTTTGAGGACCGATCCACGCGTGGTCGTGATCGAAAAGTTCAACGCTCGATACTTGACGGAAGAGGTCCTCAAACAGAAGGTTGACATCGTTCTGTGCGACGTTTCTTTCATCTCACTCAAGTTGATACTCCCAGCTGTGGACAGGATCCTCAAGCCTGATGGAGAAGCCGTAGTCCTCGTGAAGCCACAGTTCGAAGTTGGTAGGAACGTCAAGCAATCACAGTCAGTGCACCTGAAGATCCTTTTAGAAATCATGCATTCTGCGGAGCTGAACCATTTACATCCCGCTGGGCTCGTTGAGTGTGGCATGCGTGGTGGGGAGGGTCAGATAGAATACTTTTTCCATCTGAAGAGGAACATTGAGAACAAGCTCAGCGTAGAAACAGTCTCAAAGATTGTGGAGGCGTCTTGGAGCCGATCACGGGGCAGGGGTAAGGTATGAGACGATTCTGGTCAATCTTGCCGATCTTTGTGTGCGTTCTCGCGGTCGCGAACGTGACGTCTTTCGTGCCCAGAGATTACGATTTTTTCTTGCTTCTGAAGGGGAACTCGCTGTATTACGATAAGTTGAGCAGCGTTCCATTGTTTCGATTCGTATTGAAAGACGACAGGATCGCACTGGAAAGCGTTTTCGTTTCTCTACTCGAGAACACGTGCAACAGCATTGGAGTGCCGATGAGTTCGGTGTACGAGGCGCTCGAGAACGACATACTGTTCGCTGCGAAGGGTACCGAGTTCACTCTCGAACAATTCTTCTCGCTGGATTTGAACTATTATCTTCAGGTGCTCAGAAACATGGGTAACAACTCCATCATCGTGATGAAGTCTTCGAAGCCTGAACAACTGCTTCGCCTCTTGGCCAAGTTGATGGACCTCAAGATGACGAAGAGTGAAAAGGTTTGGATCCTTCACGACACGGACGTTGCGATCTTTGCCTCAGCGCACGAAGGTTATTTGGTGATCTCTGGCAGCCGAAACGCCCTCTTGAAGGCTATCGATGCCTACGATCTGGAACAGTTACAGATGAAAAGTGAAGAACCAGCGGTCAGAGAGTTGTTGAACCAATCCGCTTGGTTGTACGGTTTTTTCAAGAGGGACACGTTGCGCATCAAAGGACCGTTCGTTTCGACGAACGATGTGGATACAGAGTACGTTACCATCTTGGGTGTTCCGAGCGGTGAGTCTTTGAAGATAGAGGTTCGTCAGCAGCTGAGATCGGCGACGGGCATGGAAAAATACGTGTCTTCGGCCACGGGTATGCTCGGCATGCCGTTCATCGGGAATTTCGCGTTCTCTGCAACCGCGACTGGTCCAATGGACCTTGCGGATTCACTTTCACAGTGGTTCCAAGGTGCGCAAGAAGAGGTGAAAAAGATCTACGAGATCGTTTCTCATATACTCAAATCGAGTACCGGTCGTGTCTACATGACCGGAGATCTGTTCGGGGACCGGGTTCGTTTGGTCACGATCTTCGAACTGTCCAAAGATTTGGACACGTCGTTCTTGATCAAGTACGGTGCGAGGTCCTTCGGAAACGAAATCAGACTGCCAATACTGAATGGATTCATCAGTTTCTTTCAGTCCGACAAACGTCTCATCATGACGAACATGACCAAAGCGGAGTACGATCTGGCGAGCAGGAGACGAGTGAGGGACGATGTGACCTACCAGTACATCTCGCGCAACTACGCAAACCAAGACATACTCAGACTGTTCGTCGACGTAGGTTCACTTCTGAGAGCCATGCTGGGCATCAACGCGGTTGGAAAATTCTTTCTGACTCAACAGTTCGATGGTCAAGCTTTCGTCTACAGAATGGAGGTCATGTGAGAAATGCTCTTCTTGGATAGAAACAAGATGCTTTTGAAGCGTTATAGAAAGATGGTCGAGAAGGTCAAACAGAAAGAACACGCTTTGTTCAAAGCGACGAACGTGGAACTGAGACAACGCGCGCTGCAACTGAAGCAAGCCGAGTTCGACGAATCTCTCATCCACGATGCCTTTGCCTTGGCGAGAGTCGTCTCCAAGCGCGTATTGGGCATGTACCCGTTCGATGAACAATTGCTCGGTGCCTTCGCGCTGCACGAAGGTAAAGTGGCGGAGATGAAAACGGGAGAAGGAAAGACCCTCGTCGCCACGATGCCTTTGTACTTCAACTCGCTCACGAGAAAGAACGTTCATTTGGTCACCGTGAACGATTATCTCGCTCGCCGTGACGCACTCTGGATGGGACCGTTGTATTTGTTTTTGGGTCTAAGGGTGGGCGTGATAAACCAGCTCGGGAAATCCTACGAGGTTGCTTGGAAAGATCCTGAGCTGTTCGAGAGAGCTATTGAAGAGAATCTTTCCGTCTGGCCTGAGGGCTTCGACGGTGAATTCTTGAAGGACTCGATGAAGGATCCTCGTGCCGTCCAAGCTTTTGAAGTTCAATTGATAGAGGTTTCCAGAAGACAGGCATACGAGTGTGACGTCACCTACGGAACGAACAACGAGTTTGGCTTCGATTATCTCAGGGACAACCTCGTTTACGATCTCAACGACAAGGTCCAAAGGGGGCATTTCTACGCCATAGTTGACGAGGTCGACAGCATACTCATAGACGAAGCGAGAACGCCTTTGATCATATCTGGACCTTCGAAAACGGGAGCATCCGTCTACAGACAGTTCTCATCGTTGGCGAAGAAGTTCGTCAAGGACGTCGACTTCACCGTGGACGAGAAAGTCAGGACCGTGGTCCTCACAGAGAAAGGTATCGAAAAGGCCGAAAAATTGATAGGTGTTGAGAATTTGTACAATCCTGCAAACGCGAACCAGTTGTACCATCTGTTGAACGCGCTGAAAGCACTGCATCTGTACAAGAGGGACGTCGACTACGTCGTGATGAACGGCGAAGTCATCATCGTCGACGAGTTCACCGGAAGACTCTTGTTCGGAAGACGTTACAGCGGAGGTTTGCACCAAGCGATCGAGGCCAAGGAAGGCGTACCCATAAAAGAAGAATCGATCACCTATGCGACCATAACGTTCCAGAACTACTTCAGGATGTACGAGAAGCTCGCAGGCATGACTGGGACCGCGAAGACCGAGGAAGAAGAATTCAAGCAGATCTACAACATGGAAGTCGTCGTCATCCCGACGCACAAGCCAATGATAAGAGTAGATCACGACGATGTGATCTACAGAACACAAGCAGAGAAGTACGCCGCTATAATCAACGACATCGTCGAACGTCACAAGAAGGGTCAACCCGTGCTCGTCGGAACGACGTCCATAGAGAAGAGCGAGATCCTGAGCAGCATGTTGAAGAAGCTTGGGATACCACACCAGGTTCTGAACGCCAAGTACCACGAAAAAGAAGCGGAAATCATAGCGAAGGCTGGACAGAAAGGTGCTGTCACCATCGCCACGAACATGGCTGGTCGTGGGACAGATATAAAACTTGGTGAAGGTGTCGCAGAGCTCGGGGGACTGTGCGTCATAGGTACAGAGAGGCACGAGAGCCGGCGTATCGACAACCAGCTGAGGGGACGTTCAGGAAGGCAGGGTGATCCTGGTGAATCGAGGTTCTATTTGTCTCTCGAAGACGATCTTCTGAGGATCTTCGGCGCCGAGCAGCTCGAAAAGGTCATGAACGTTCTGAAGATAAAACCAGGAGAACCCATCGAACATCCATTACTCACGAGGCTCGTCGAGATGGTTCAAAAGAAGGTAGAGGGCATCAACTTCTCAATAAGGAAGCACTTGATGGAAATGGACACGGTGCTGGACGCTCAGAGAAACTATGTGTACTCGCTCAGGGACTGGATTTTGGAAGGAAAGAGCATAGAGGAGCATCTGGACAAGTTCATGCAAGACTTCGTCGAAAGAAGGATCGAAAGTTTTTGCAATGGCAGAGAATGGGACCTCGAGGGGTTGAAAGCTTCTTTGCTCGTTCTACCAAGGGGTATAATCAACGTTGACGGAGCGAAGTTCGACACGTCCGAAGAAGTGAAAGAGTATCTCTTGCAACAGTTGAAGAAAGCGTACGCCGCCAAGAAACAAGAGATCGGAGAAGAGTACGACAAGTTCTTGAGGTTTCTGATCCTGCGCGTTGTGGACGACAACTGGAGACAGTACTTGGAAGAAGTCGACCATGTGAAAGAGGCTGTCAACCTCAGAGCCTACGGTCAGAGAGATCCGATCATCGAGTTCAAAAAAGAGACCTACGCGATGTTCGACGAGATGATGTCCCGCGTGACGGATACAGTGGTCGGTCTCATGTTCAGGGTCGTGAAAGTGGACGAGGAGAAGGCACAACGAGAGGCAAAGAAAGATCTGGCAAATCTCAGGCTCGTACACGAAGAGTTCAACATCGTTAACAGGGCCGAGCGAAGAAAGCTGCAGAAGAACGAGAAGATAAAACGGTTCAGAATAAAGAGGTGAAAGCATGATCGCGTACGAAACGAAGGTCAAGATAGACGAACTGAGGGACAAGTTCGAGGGTCTGTCCAACCTCGTGGAGCCGGAAAATCTGAAGAGAGAGCTCGCGGAGCTGGAACAACAGCTCTCGAACAACGAGGTTTGGAAAGATCCGAAGAAAGCCGCGGAGGTTTCGAGAAGAATACGACACATCAAAGATCTACTCACCGATTTCGAAAAGATCAAGAAAGGCTTTGAGGACGTTGATGTCGGTCTCGAACTCGCGGAGGAGGACAACGAGATAGCCCAGCATGTGGAACAGATCGTTGTTGAGTTGGAGAAGAACATAAAACGTTTGGAACTGGAATTGATCCTGAACGATCCTTTGGACGTCAACAACGCCTATCTTTCCGTACACCCGGGTGCTGGAGGTACGGAGTCTCACGATTGGGCGCAGATGCTTCTGAGAATGTACATGCGCTGGGCTGAAAAGAAGGGCTTCGGTGTGGAACTGCTCGACTTCCAGCCGGGCGAAGAAGCTGGGGTCAAGAGCGCCACGATCTTGATCAAAGGAGAGTACGCTTATGGTCTGTTGAAATACGAACGTGGTGTACACAGACTGGTCAGGATATCGCCCTTCGACGCGTCTCACAGGCGTCACACGTCCTTCGCGTCCGTCAACGTGATACCCGAGATCGAAGAAGACATAGAGATCGAAATAAGACCTGAAGATCTGAAGATAGAGACCTTCAGAGCGTCCGGACACGGTGGTCAATACGTGAACAAGACCGATTCGGCTGTGAGAATAACGCACATTCCAACGGGTATCGTTGTGAGTTGTCAGAGCGAAAGATCACAGCACCAAAACAAGGCCGTCGCTTTGAAGATGTTGAAAGCGAGACTGTATCAAATGGAAGTCGCGAAGAGGAAAGAACAGCTCGAAGAAATTCAGGGAGAGCTCAAAGACATCGCCTGGGGAAACCAGATAAGATCGTACGTCTTGCACCCATACAAGATGGTCAAAGATCACAGGACTGAAGTCGAAGTCGGCAACGCAGACGCAGTACTCGATGGCGAACTCGATCCCTTCATAGAGGCGGAATTGCTGTACTTTGCGAAGAAATGATCCATAAACGATTCGCCCCTCGATCTGAGGGGCTTTTTGATGCCTCACATTAGTTGGATGAGCTCTTGTTTCTGCTAGCTTCTTCATACTTTCTCCTCTCGAGGGACATGAAGAATTTGCGATGCTCGAGGAACAGAGTGAGATTTTCGGATCGAAGGCGCTCGTTTTCGTTGCGTGTGCAGATGAGTAACGTCCCTGTGGC
>JAPYWY010000022.1 GCA_028276125.1 Pseudothermotoga sp. | reverse complement strand
TCGATGTGTTCGATGTCGATGCCGAAGAGTTTGTTCCACAGATCCACGTTCGGCACCGCCGTGTACATGCCCATGGAACGACCACCGAACAATCCATAGCGTTGACCTCTGAGCATGTTCTTTGCCGTCGCGGCCCTTATGAAACTCATGAGTCTTTTCAGAACCTTCGGATCTTTTGGATCACCCCACACCCTGTACGTCTGTGTTCCATCCTGTTCGAGCGCGCCCGCCGCGGCCAGCATGCCCACCATGCCAGGATATTTGGGGTTCACGTTACCGAAAAGCAAGAACGGACCCGGTGCGAACTTGCTCGCAATGACGCTGAAGTGCGGGAACGCCCAAACTGCGTAATGGAATATGGTCATCTGAGCACCCTTGTCACGGAGTTTCAGTGCCTCTTCCTTCGCCACCGATGGTCTATCAACAATTCGCTCTGCCTTGATGACCTCGACCTCTCCGGTGGAATTCAGCGCATCAACGACGGCTCGTTCGAAGCGTGCGTTTATCTCCACGAGCTCTTTGCTCACGTAGTCTCTTCCGTCCGAAAAGGTTAAGAGACCGACCCTTCTTTTCACGTTAACTCCCCCTTAGGTACAACGCAACGCATTCGTTTGCGTAACCCATGCATAGTATAGTCGTTCTCAAGCCCACAAGTCAAGCCGAGAGAGGACGAGAAAAAGAGAGCAACGATGAGGTTGAGCAAAATATTCGCCACTTTCGCACGAAAAGATACGAAATCGTCCATCGCTCGAACGCCGTACCAACTAATGACTGACTGTTGTAAGAGTTTTTGAGCGGTGTAGTCTTAGAACTTGGTCATCGATCCGTGAGGAACCTTCGTTGACTCATGGCTGCAAAGAGGTATCTCGAGATTGAATCCTGATGTAGAATAATTCTGAACACGGAAGTAGGGGTGAGCGGTCCTGAAAGTTACCCTCAAAGAGATGGCAAGGGAACTTAAAGTCAACGTTTCCACAATATCAAGAGCGTTGAACGGAAAACCGGGTGTGAGCAAACAGTTGCGTGAGAAGATCTTGGAGTTTGCCAAAGCGAAGGGATACTCCCCAGATCTCGCCGCCGTTGGTTTGAGGAAGGGAAAGACGAAGATCATAGGAGTCTTGATTCCAGACGTTTCGAACCCCTTCTTTGCGCAAATTTTGCACGGTATGGAGAGGGTTTTCTATCCACTTGGGTATCATCTGTTGCTGTGTTCGACGGACGAGAACGCTGAAAAGGAAGAAGAAAATCTGAGAACACTTTTGAGCCAGAGGGTCGAAGGTATCCTTGCCGCGCCAACTGACTTTGGTGGCAACAAATCCACCTACAAGAAGATCGTTGATTCGAACGTACCGCTGGTCTTCTTCGACAGGATCGTTCCCGGCCTTGAAACGAGCTACGTGATAACGGACAACGAAGGTGGAATTTCGGAACTCGTGCGCTACCTGCACCAGAAGGGACACATGAGTCTTGGGGTTGTCACCCTCAGATCGCGGTCTTACACGGGCAAAATGAGGCTTTCGGGCGTGCTCAAGACATGCGATGAGCTCGGAATACTGGTTAAAGAGGAATGGATCTTGGATGGTTGTTCAACTCGGGAAGGTGCGTACCAGGCGGCGAAGAAACTGTTTCAACTCAAAGACAAGCCAACATCCTTGGTTGTGTGCAACAACCTCATGATGCTCGGTGTGATGAAAGCGATCAAGGAGTTAAACGTGAAAGTGCCCGAGGACATCTCTGTGGTGTCGTTCGACGACTCTTATTGGAATGAGATATTCGATCCACCGATCACGTGCGTGGCTCAAGAACCAGAACAGATGGGTTTGATCGCAGCCACCATGATGATGGACCTTCTGATGCACGGTTCCAAGCCCACGAAGACAGTTTTGAAGGCGCACTTCATTGAGAGAGCTTCTGTGAAACAAATGAAATGAGGGGCCAACGCCCCTCATTTTTTGAATATCAACCCGTATTCATCCGCGTCTATCGTCAAGGTTTCGCCTTCCGCGAATTCGCCAGAGATGATCTTGTCTGCCAAGATCGATTCGACCTCGTTCTCTATGATCCTTCTCAGAGGCCTTGCTCCCATCGCGGGCAGATATCCCCTGTTGGCGAGGTACTCCTTCGCCGCCTCGGTGAAGACGATGTTCCTCTTCTGTTCTTTGATCCTCTCTTCCAGTCTCTTCAGTTGTAGCTCGACGATCTTCTTCATGTGTTCCAGATTCAGTGGTTTGAAGATTATCGCCGCGTCGATCCTGTTGATGAACTCAGGCTTAAAGTGTCTTCTCATCTCATCTTCGATCAAACCTGTCAGGTTGGTGATACCTTCTTCGAGCGCGTCGAGTATCTGCTGACTCGCTATGTTGCTCGTCATTATGATGATCGTGTTTCTGAAATCGACCGTGTTGCCCTTGCCATCCGTGAGCCTTCCATCGTCGAAGACCTGCAACAGCACGTTGAAAACTTCGGGATGTGCCTTTTCGATCTCGTCGAGTAGGATCACGCTGTAAGGCCTTCTACGCACCGCTTCGGTGAGTTGACCACCCTCTTCGTAACCCACATAGCCAGGTGGTGCACCAATGAGCCTGCTGACAGAGTGCTTTTCTGTGTACTCACTCATGTCGATCCTGATCAGTGCGTCTTCCGTTCCAAACAACACCTCGGCGAGTGCCTTGGCAAGTTCAGTCTTACCAACGCCCGTTGGTCCGAGGAACAGAAACACTCCCGAAGGTCGCTTTGGATCCTTGAGCCCCGCACGTGCCTTTCTTATCGTTCTGGCGATTGTTGAGACTGCATCTTCTTGATCAATGACCCTCCTGTGCAGCAGCTGCTCGAGGTTGACCAATTTTTCACGCTCAGATTCCATCATTCTCGAAACCGGTATGCCTGTCCACTGTTCAACGACCTTCGCTATATCGTTCTCATCGACAAGCTTTTGATCCTCCGACAACCTCTTCGCTGCAGCCGCTTCGTCGATCAAATCGATCGCCTTGTCTGGCAAGAACCTATCGGTGATGTACCTCGCGCCGAGTTTTGCGGCCGCCACAAGGGCTTCGTCTGTTATGGTTACACCGTGGTGTTTTTCGAACTCCTTCCTTATACCCTTGAGGATCTCTATCGTTTCTTCGACGCTCGGCTCACCGATCAGCACCGGCTGGAACCTTCGCGCGAGCGCCTTGTCTTTTTCCACATACTTTCTGTACTCGTTGATCGTGGTTGCTCCAATCACTTGCATTTCTCCACGTGCTAACTCTGGTTTGAGCAAGTTCGCTGCGTCCACAGCACCTTCCGCTGCGCCAGCTCCCACGACCGTGTGAAGTTCGTCGATGAAGAGAATGTACTGCGACGAGTTCTTCTTGAGTGCATCTATGAGTTTTTTCATCCTCTCTTCGAACTCACCGCGGAACTTCGTACCCGCGATGATCCTTCCCATGTCGAGTTTGAGCACCTTCTTGTTCTTCAAAAAACTCGGAACTTCACCTTTGACTATCTTCTGTGCGAGACCCTCGACGATCGACGTCTTTCCAACGCCCGGATCGCCTATGAGAGCGGGATTGTTCTTGAACTTTCTTCCGAGTATCTGTATCACTCTCTGTATCTCTTTTTCCCTGCCTATCACTGGCAAAAGCTTTCCTTCCTTCGCCATGCGTGTGAGGTCCTCCGTGAACTTGAAGAGGACATCGACGTTTTCATCTTCCGCGGTCTTGCCGCTCGTCCTCAGATCCCTTATGGCTTCGTACACCTTGTCGGGCGTGACACCGTAACGCGTCAACAACCTGTAGGTCATCGAACTGGGTGAAAGGATCATTCCGAGCAACAGATGGTCCGTCCCGACCTTCTCATCTCCCATCCTGCGAGCTTCTCTTTTAGCTTCTTCGAGCACGTGTCTCGCGTCTGGAGTTATGTAGATCTGTGAAAGCTGACCCTGGCTGTAGGGATTGTGGGAACGCATACCATATTTGCTCACGAAAGAAGACGTTTCGTCCCTCAGGGCATCTATGTTAACGCCTATTTTTCTCAATATATCAACGGCTGCATTATCACCATCTTCGAGCATGGCGAGCAGTATGTGCTCGGAGGACATCTGGTTCTGGGCATACCTGTTCAGTATGTCCTGTACGGCACCGAGCACTCTCTGGGCACTCTCCGTGTAGTCTTTGAAGTCTATCATGTTTTCACCTCCAAAATTGAGGGGCGGTTGCCCGCCCCTCGTGGTTCATTCGACTTTCACATCGACAATTTTCGTCTTCACTTCTTCACGCTTCGGGATCGTGATGGTTAGGACTCCGTTCTCGTACTTTGCCTTGATCTTTTCAGCATCAACGTAGTCTGGCAAAACCATGCACCTTTCGAATTTACCATAAGACCTCTCGAAGGCTCTGTAGTTCCTGTTCTTTTGCTCGCGCTCGAGCTTCTTCTCACCAGAGATCTTGAGCACGTTGTCCTCGATCTTTACGGTGATGTCTTTTCTGTCCATTCCTGGGATCTCAGCCTCGATCACCAGTTCTTTGTCTGTCTCGTACACGTCGATGTCAGGCATGAAGTTGTAGACCTCTGAGCTTCTTCTGACACTCGGGGTGAAGAAGTCTTCGAAGAGTCTGTCGATCTCCCTCTGAAGTTCCCTGAATGGTCTGAAGAAATCTTCGCGTCTTTCGAGCAACATACACATCCCTCCTTCACGAGTCAGGTTTTTATTTGATTTTTCATTGAGCACCCGGTTCTTGTTTGCGCACGTTTTCGTACAGATACTGGCCTATCTTCATGCTCTCGCGCTGGAGATCGTCGAAGAGCAGTTTTACCTTTGCTATGTCGTCGCGGTTGATCGCATCCCTCAAATCTTTTATGAGACTTTCGAGCCTGTCTTTGAGATCCTGTGGTAGTTTGCTACCATGTTCTTTCAGCATCTTGTTCACACTGTAGGCGAGATCGTCTGCTTTGTTCTTGAGTTCGACCTCTTCACGTTTCCTCTTGTCTTGTTCTTCGTATCTCTGGGCTTCTTCGACCATCTTTTTGATCTCATCTTCCCTCAGTTTGTGTCTACCCGTGACCACCATGGATTGTTCCTTGTTGGATGCCAGATCCTTCGCCGAGACATGTACGATACCGTCGCTGTCTATGTCGAATGTCACTTCTATCTGTGGCACTCCTCTCGGTGCCGGTGGTATGTCCACGAGCCTGAAGCTTCCGAGGAATATGTTGTCCCTCGCCATGGCTCGTTCACCTTGGTAGACTCTGATCTCCACCTCCGTCTGGAAGTCCTCTGCCGTGGTGAAGATCTTGCTTTTTCTCACGGGTATCGTCGTGTTGCGCGGTATGATGGGTTCCATGAGTCCACCTTTCACTTCTATACCGAGCGTCAGCGGTGTGACGTCCACCAGAACGATGTCTTTGTCCTTGGCACTGCCGGCGAGTATGGCTGCCTGTATCGCCGCACCGATCGCGACGGCTTCGTCGGGGTTGACGCTCTTGTTCGGTTCTTTTCCAAAGACCTCGTAGATCAACCTCTGGACCATCGGAGTTCTGGTCATGCCACCGACGAGTATGACTTCGTCGATATCTCTGGGCGAGAGTTTCGCATCGCCGAGAGCCCTTTCGATTGGACCTCTCGTCATCTCAACGAGGTCCCTCACGAGCGATTCGTAGAGCGACCTTGTCAATCTGGTCTCCAAGTGCAACGGTCCAGAGCTCGTCGCAGCGATGTACGGCAAGCTTATGTCCGTCTCAAGCTTGGTCGAAAGCTCGATCTTAGCCTTTTCCGCAGCGTCTCTGAGCCTCTGAAGCGCCTGCTTGTCTTCCCTCAGGTCTATACCGTGTTGCTTCTTGAACTCTTCCGCAAGCCAATCGATGATCCTCTGGTCGAAATCGTCACCACCCAGATGATTGTTACCACTCGTGGCTATGACCTGAATGACACCTTCGCTGATCTCGAGGATCGAAACGTCGAACGTGCCACCGCCCAAGTCGTAGACCAACACCTTCTGTTCCTTCTTCTTGTCGAGACCGTAGGCGAGCGCAGCGGCCGTCGGTTCGTTGATGATCCTCAGCACCTCAAAACCAGCTATCTGACCAGCTTCCTTGGTTGCTTGTCTCTGAGCGTCGTTGAAGTATGCCGGACACGTGATGACCGCCTTCTTGATCCTGCCGCCCAGGTACTGTTCGGCGTCCTTTTTCATCTTCATGAGTATGTAAGCGCTGATCTGCTGTGGCGTGTATTCTTTGTCGTCTATCCTGACCTTGTAGTCCGAACCCATCTTCCGCTTTATGGACTTGATGGTCCTTTCGGAGTTGAGTATCATCTGTCTCTTGGCTGGTTCTCCGACCAGTATTTCACCAGTTTTCGTGAACGCAACTATGGAAGGAGTGAGTCTGCTTCCTTCAGCGTTCGGTATGACTTCTATCGAGCCGTCTGGTTTCATCCACGCTATCACAGAGTTGGTCGTCCCAAGGTCGATACCCACAACGAATTCCCTATCACTCATTTGTTTCACCTCCTGGATCGTTTCCACCCTCATTATATGGAAGTGTCAATGGGTTGTCAAGGGGTCGTGCATAAATTTGATTAATGCGATGAACCTTGTATAGTAGATACTGAGATAGCTATAATGTTTTTGCATACAAACTGTATAGCACTCGTATCATATAACTGCTACCGAACACCACCATCTCCCTTTGGACGATCCTGAAACCATCCTGTTATAATCGAATCAAGGGGGGAACGTAGTGAAGCTCACATGGTTCGGACATGCTTGTTTTCTCATCGAGCACCAAGACGTTCGTATCTTGACAGACCCTTTCGACAGTTCAGTTGGGTACAGAGTTCCGAGCGTTTCTGCTGACATTGTCACTGAGAGCCACCAACACTTCGATCACAACGCACACCATCTGCTCAAGGGAGACTTTCAGCTCATCAAAGAACCTGGCGAATACAGCTTCAAGAAACTCAAAATCAAAGGTGTGAAGACCTTCCACGACGAAGCTGGAGGCAGCAGAAGAGGGACGAACATCGTGTTCGCGTTCGAATTCCCAGAATGGACCGTGGTGCACCTTGGAGATCTTGGCCACATTTTGAGCCCGCAACAGGTTGAAGCGATCAACCAAGTGAACGTGCTCTTGATACCCGTTGGAGGTACCTTCACCGTGGGTCCCGAGGAAGCCAAAAAAATCGTTGAACAGCTGCAACCGAACGTCGTGGTTCCCATGCACTACAAGACCAAATACATCAAGTTCGATCTGAGACCTGTGGAGGATTTCTTGAAATTCTTCACGAACGTTAAAAAATTGTCTGAGAGCACCTTTGAACTCACGGAAGAGGTAAAATCTCATCGAGCAGTGGTTTACGTTCCTTCCATCTGAAAGGAGGCTCTCTGTGACCGTAGAAATCTTGCTCGATGAGAAAATCATCAAAGAGCGTGTCAAGCAGCTCGCGAGGGAGATCGAGAATTACTACAGAGGTAAGACCGAGACGCTCCACGCAATCTGTGTTCTGAAAGGCTCGATCCATTTCTTCAGCGAGCTCATGTTGAATTTGAACATGAACGTGAACTACTCCTTCGTGCACGTTTCGAGTTACACAGGCACAGAATCTTCTGGCAGGATCAGGGTGAAATCTTGGGTGGATGAGCCACTTCAAGGCAAGTACGTGCTCGTCGTGGAGGACATAGTCGACACTGGAAATACGCTCAGGTACATCTTGAACTATCTGAAGAAATACAAGCCTGCGGATTTGAAAGTCGTCACTCTCGTAGAGAAGGAAAAATACCAGCACGGTATCCCCATCGACTTCGTTGGCTTCAAGGTTCAGGACGTGTTCTTGATCGGTTACGGTTTGGATTACGACGAGAAGTACAGAAATCTTCCATACATAGGATATCTGAAGAACACATGAAGAAAGGTTTCATGATCGCTGCGAGCATAGTCCTGGCTCTGGTCGTTTCGACCCTCCTCGTCTGTCTCGATCAGTTGATCAAAGCAAAAGTTGGTGTGATCTATGAAAAAAGCACAAGAACCTCTGTCCATGCGACCCATACTCGTTGAAGAGTTTCTCAAAGACCTCGAGGAACTCCTTTTGAGTGTGCTGGACCATCGAACATCTCTCGAGCAACTTTCTGAGTGGATCAGCAAGCAGCGAGAGTTCCTCCAAGATCCCCTGTTGGAGGACACAGATGCACGTGAAAAATTGTTTGAACTGCTCGATTATCTGAAGCCGACTGTGGAACTTTCGAAAGAACGTGCCCTCAAGCGTTTGACCAACGCTTTGGGCATGATCGAGAGGTACAGATCTTGGTATTTCTTCGCACGAGCTGACCCATCCAATGCAAAGCAACTCTCTTTGGACATAAAGTACGCTCGTGGCGTTGGCCCAAAGAGGGAAAAGCTGCTGCGCAAGCTTGAGATAAACAGCTTGAAGGATCTGGTGTTTTACTTTCCTCGAGACTACGAAGATCGGCGCAGAGTGTTGCCGTTGAAGGACCTTTTGCTGGGCGAGAAGGTCACCACGAGGGGAAAGATATCCAGCGTGGAGATGAAAGATGTTTCGGGCATGAAGATCATTGGGGCGGTGCTCGCGGATGGCATACACCATGTTCTGTTGAAGTGGTTCAACCAAGAGTTCGTCTACAGACAGCTTCAAACCCTCAAAGGGAAAGAAGTTTACGTGACAGGAACTGTGAAGAAGGGCATGTTCGGAGGCTTGGAGATCGTCAATCCCGAAGTTGAGTTAATCGAGAACTCGAGTACGCTCGAGATACTTCCAATCTATTCGCTCACGGAGGGTGTGAGCCAGAAAGAATTTCGTAGGATAGTTCGCCAGAACATAGACTGCGTTGCCAACGTTCAGGATGAACTGTCTTTTGAGCTCATCGAAAGAAGGAAACTCATCGATCTGGCCACTGCACTGTACGGGATGCACTTTCCAAAGACGATGCACCAACTGGAAAAGTCCAGAGAGAGACTCGCCTACGAAGAACTGCTCTATCTACAGCTGGCGATGTTGCTTTCGAGGCACGCGTTGGATTCCATAGGTGGCGTGGCGAAGAAGATCGAAGGAAAACTTGCGCACGAGTTTTTGAAGAGCCTTCCCTTTGAGTTGACGAACGCGCAGAAAAGGGCTCACGAAGAGATAAGACAAGATCTTCGCTCGACGCGTCCCATGAGCAGATTGCTCCAAGGTGATGTCGGCTGTGGCAAGACCGTGGTGGCACAGCTGGCGATCGTTGACAACTTTGAGGCTGGTTTTCAAGCGGCTGTCATGGCGCCGACCTCGATCCTCGCCACACAACATTACAGGAGGATGGCTCCGAGCTTCGAGAACTTGGGCATCAAGACAGCTTTGCTCTTGGGTGAAACGAGCGGGAGCGAGAAGGAGAGGATCAAGAAACTTTTGAAGAACGGAGAACTTTCCGTTGTCATAGGTACCCATACGCTCATTCAGGAAGATGTCGAGTTCAACAATTTGGGACTCGTGATCATAGACGAGCAGCACAGATTTGGCGTTAGACAGAGAGAGGCTTTGATCAGTAAAGGTACCGCGGTGGACACGCTCGTCATGACGGCAACACCCATACCGAGGACTCTCGCGCTGGCTGTCTATGGTGATCTGGATTTAACGATCATCGATGAGATGCCGCCTGGAAGGAAAGACGTCAAAACGATCCTGGTGAGTGTGACCAAGATAGACCAAGTGTTCGATTTCGTCAGAAAGGAGGTGGCGGACGGCAATCAGGCGTTCATAGTGTATCCACTGATAGAGGAGTCGGACAAGTTGCAGGTGAAGGCGGCAACTCAGATGTACGAGAAGTTGTCGAGCGAGGTTTTCAAAAACTTGAGGATCGGCTTGCTGCACGGTAGGATGAGTCAGCAAGAAAAGGACTCGGTGATGGAGAAGTTCGCTCGCGGTGACTTCGATATACTCGTTTCGACGACGGTCATCGAGGTGGGTATAGACGTGCCGAACGCGACCGTGATGGTCATCGAGAACCCAGAGAGGTTCGGATTGGCGCAACTTCACCAACTTAGAGGAAGGATCGGTAGAAGTGACAAGCAAGGCTACTGCTTCTTGGTCGTGGGCAACGTGGACGAAGACGCACTGGAAAGGCTCAGGTACTTCGCAAGCACCAAGAACGGTTTCGAGGTCGCTGAGTACGATATGAAACTGAGAGGGCCAGGCGAAATACTCGGTCTGAGACAGCACGGACTACCAGATCTAAAGGTGGCCGATTTGATAAGGGACAAACAACTCCTTTTCAGAGCGAGAGAAGACGCTGAATTCGTGATGAAGAACTTGGGTAGATTCGAAGACCTGATCGAAAAGGTTCAAAGAATCTACGGTGAGAGATTGAAACTGGTGAAAGTGGGATAAAATGGTGGGTGCGGCAGGAATCGAACCTGCGGCCTCTTCCTCGTGAGGGAAGCGCTCTCCCTCTGAGCTACGCACCCAACTCGCAAGAAAATTGTACCATTTGTGTTGGAGCATTTCAAGGGGAGGAAGATATGAAAGTTCTGCTCTATGCGGAGGCAAAGAAGCTTCTGTCGAGGTCTGGAATCGGCGTCGCATTGAAACACCAGATGGAGGCATTGAAGAGAGCAAACGTTGACTTCACGCTCGATATAGAGGACAAGTACGATTTAGCACACATCAACACGGTTGGACCTGGGGCAAGATTCGTGGCCAGCAGTTGTCGATCGAGGAACATCCCGATCGTTTGGCACGTTCACACCACCGCCGAAGACATAAGGAACAGTTTCCTCTTCAGCAACGCATATTCCAAGTACGCAAGGTTCTCTCTGCGCAGGATCTACTCGAAGGCGAACTTCTTGTTGTTCCCAACACCCTACACGGAGAAGGTCATAAGGAGCTACGGTGTGAGAGTGCCTGGAGAGGTCATATCGAACGGTGTAGACACCGAGTTCTTCAGGAGAGACGAGAAAAAGGCGAAACAATTTAGAGAAAAGATAGGTTTGTCAGGTCCGTTGATACTGTGCGTCGCACTACCTTTCAAGAGAAAGGGTATACATGACTTTGTTGAAGTGGCGAGCAAGTTGAAAGAGTACCACTTCGTTTGGATCGGCTCGAAGGGCATCGCCACACTGCTGCCGAGAGATGTGCAGCGGATCTTGAAAGATCCACCATTGAACGTAGTCTTTCCCGGTTTCATGCCACAGGAGGAGCTGGTCGGGGCGTACTCCGCTGCCGATGTTTTCTTTTTCCCCTCGTACGAAGAGAATGAAGGTATCGCGGTGCTGGAAGCTTTGTCGTGCGAATGCTCCGTCGTTGTGAGAGATATACCGGTCTACGAGGGTTGGTTGCAAAATGGTGTAAATTGTCTCAAGGGAAAGAGCAATGAAGATTTCGAAACGGCGATTCGAAGGCTCGTCGAAGATAAAGATTCTGCGAAAAGTCTTGGTCAGAAAGCGAGAGAAGTGGCTCTCGAGAGGGATCTGAGCGTCGTTGGAGGGAAACTGAAAACGATCTACGAGGATG
>JAPYWY010000286.1 GCA_028276125.1 Pseudothermotoga sp. | reverse complement strand
CTGAAGATGTACGGCGTCAGTTCGAAAGAAGTCATGTACATAGGAGACAACCTCAACGACGCATCGATCATGCGCATGGTGGGAACTTCCGTAGCAATGATGAACGCACCCGATGAGATCAAACAGATTGCTACACATATCACAGACAGCAACGACGAATCTGGGGTTGCCAAAGCTTTGGAGAGCTTAGTGCTCAGGGAGCGTGTTCAAGGATGAGTCTTCTGTTTCTCGTTCTGTCGAGCGTTCTCACGGCACTCTCGATGCCAGGTTTTCTCTTCGGTTTTCTCGCTTGGTTCAGCTTGATCTTTCTTTTCATCGCCTTGGAAGAAAAGAAAGCTCTTGCGAGCACTCTCTATGGTTTTCTGTACTTTTACATTTTCAGTGCGATCAACCTCTACTGGGTTTTACCCGTGCTGGTGGAGAATTTACCGAGAACCTTTTCGAGGTTTCCAGGCTGGTTGGGTTTCTTCGCCTTTTTGCTCATGCTTGCCATCGAAGCGTTACCCTTCGCATTGTTCGGTCTGTTGTACTCGATCGGAACTTCCCTCAGGGATCGCCCATGGCTCGACGCTCTGTTCGTTGCGTCGCTCTACACCCTTGTGGACTTTCTCAGGGGTATCGGTGAGATGGGTTTCACGGGGGGAACGCTCGCAGACGCACTTTACAAAGATGTTGGATTGCTTCAACTTGCCCCGCTGATCGGTTCCTACGGTCTGACTTTCTTGATCGTTCTCATCAACAGGTTGCTCTACACTACGATGAAGAAGAGCTCCAGACCCATCGAAAGGATCGCGCTGGTCGTTCTTGTCATCGTTCTCATCTCGTACACTGTGGAACACGCTTTGCCTTTGCCAACGAAGGGTGAAACGAAACTCATCGCCTTGCAAACTTACGTCAAACCCCAGGAAAAGTACAGTTCTTCCTCGATGGAACTCTATTCAAAACTCGAAGAACACTTGGAAAAACATTCCAGCGAGCTGATCGTCCTTCCCGAGGACGTGTTTCCCACAGATCCGAAGAAGAACGAGGTTGGAGAAAGGTTACGCGAACTGGCGGAAAGGAGAAATCTCAAGATCCTCTTTGGGGCGATATCCACGGACGCTGGAGCAAAGAACAGCGTATTTCTCGTCGATGAATCGGGTGTGAGGCGAGTGTATTCGAAGGTGAAACTCTTTCCTTTCGTGGAGATGTTGCCGTACGAGAAGATTTTCGGCGTCTTCGGCTTCCTTCGGGGTTTGACTTATCTGCAACCTGGCGAGGGATTTTCTCCAGTGAAGATCGAAGACTATGCCACACTCGGAATCCAGATATGCTTCGAGTCCTACTTCGCTGAGCCGTCGCGCCAACTTGTGAAAAAAGGTGCAGAAGTTCTCATAGTGTGCACGAACGACGGATGGTTTGATTACAACACTGCCTTGATTCAGCATTTTTCGAAATCTGTTTTTAGAGCGGTGGAGACGAGGCGTCAAGTTATCCAGGTTTCTAACGCTGGTGTGACGGGCGTCGTCGATCCTTATGGAAGGATCGTCAAGACGTTGCCTGTGAAGAAGTACGATTCGATGAAAATAGAGCTTCTTCCAAGGGAGGGCGAAACGTTCTACGCGCGCTACGGTGATTTGATCGTCTGGTTCTGTCTGGCCATTGTGTTGTTGAAACTAATGTTGCCACGTGAGAAGAACATACACGTGAGGAGGATCTGGAGATGAGAGTTATCACGATCGTTCTCGACAGCGTTGGCATAGGGGAACTTCCGGACGCACACCTCTACGGAGACGAGGGGAGCAACACTTTGGTCAACACGGCGAGGGCCGTTGGTGGGCTGAATCTGCCGAACTTGGCCAAAATGGGTTTGGGTAACCTGGACGAAATCTTAGGTGTACCCAAGATGCCCGCGATCGGCGCTTACGGCATCATGATGGAGAAGAGTCCAGGAAAGGATTCAACGACGGGGCATTGGGAGCTTGCAGGTATCGTACTCAAAAAACCGTTCGATCTTTTTCCAAACGGCTTTCCAAAAGAGCTGATAGAAGAGTTCGAACGAAGAACTAATAGAAAAGTGCTGGGTAACAAACCAGCATCGGGCACTGAGATAATCAAAGAACTCGGTTTGGAACATGAGAGAACTGGTGCGTTGATCGTGTACACCTCTGCAGACAGCGTTTTTCAGATTGCGGCAAAGGAGGAAATCGTTCCGGTCGAAGAGCTCTACAGATACTGTGAGATCGCGAGAGGATTGCTCGACGAAATGGGGTTCAAAGTGGCAAGGGTCATCGCAAGGCCCTTCACAGGCGAGTGGCCCAACTACGTGCGAACAGCTCGCAGGCACGATTTCTCCCTGCCACCCGAAGGTCACACGCTCTTGGACGTTTTGACGGACAACGGTATCGCCGTGTAAGCTGTGGGTAAGATATACGATCTTTACGCGGGAAGAGGCATAACTGAGAGTTTCAAAACCGAAGACAACATGGACGGGGTCGACAAGACGATCTGGGTTATGAGAAACAGGAGAAACGATTGCGTG
>JAPYWY010000285.1 GCA_028276125.1 Pseudothermotoga sp. | reverse complement strand
CCATTTCCCTCCAGCCCAGCGATAGCCAGGATCTCACCGGATCTCAGGGAGAAAGATAAGTTTTTCAAGATGTGCGCCCCATCTTCTCTGAAGTAGTTCAGGTTTTTCACGACGAGCAACGGTTCGCCCGGTACAGCCTTTACTCTGCTTATGTCGTACTCGAATTTCCTTCCGATCATCAGTTCCACGATCTGTGACTCACTGAGCTCTTCGTTCCTGTAAGTACCAACAACACGTCCCTCTCGCATGATCGTTATTCTGTCGGCGATCTGTTTGACTTCGCTCAGCTTGTGCGTGATGAAGATGATGGTAATACCCTGCTGTGATAGGTTCTTCAACACCACGAACAACTCGTTCACTTCCTGAGGTGTGAGCACCGAGGAGGGTTCGTCGAGTATGAGTATCTTCGCACCGCGTATCAAAGCCTTCATGATCTCGACTCTTTGTTTGACACCGACCGGCAGATCCATGACCTTCTCCCAAATGGGAAGTTCAAAGTTCATCTTCCTGGCGTACTCATTTATGATCTGCTCCATGCGCTTGAAGTCGAGTGAGAAGAGGTTCTTCCTTGGTTCGATACCAAGCATGATGTTCTCTGCCACAGTAAAAGAAGGAACGAGCATGAAATGCTGATGAACCATACCTACACCCATTGCGATGGCATCGTGAGGCGAATTCAGTTGCACAGGCTTCTCGAAGATTCTTATTTCACCGCTCGTTGGTTTTTCCATTCCGAAGAGGATCTTCATCAATGTCGTTTTGCCGGCGCCGTTTTCACCGACAACTGCATGGATCTCACCGACTGTCGCAGAAAAATTCACATTCCTGTTCGCAACAACACCGTTTGGATAAACCTTTGTCACGTTGATCGCTTCTATCGCCTTCATATCGACGCCTCCAAAAGAGCGGGAGCCAAAATGGCTCCCACCCCAATCACGGACGGACGCTCGCTCTGAGTTTGTTGAGCTCGTCGGTTGACATTCCGTAAGCAGTGTTGACTTTGATTTCTCCTTTGAGAATCTTTTGTTCGAGCTCCTTTATCTTCGCGCGTATCTGCTCGGGCACAAGTTCTCTGTAGTATTTGTTGTCCGCAACACCGACGCCGCCTTCGGCGATACCCAACGCTTCAGCCTGACCGTACTTCAGCTTTCCTTCAAGGTGCAGTTTCAGTCCACGGAAGATGGACACGTCGACGTTCTTCATCATGGAAGTGACGATCCTCTTCGCGATCTCTTTGTCTATGTCCTCGTAGATCAGCGCTTGGTCGGAATCGACACCGATCGCCCATTTATCGGCTTCCTTCGCGGCTTCGAGCAGACCGACGCCCGTGTTGCCCGCAACGTTGAAGATGATGTCTGCACCTTGTCTGTACATCGCAAGGCTCAACTCTTTACCCTTCGCAGGATCGTTGAAGCTTCCAACGTAAGAGATCAAGACCTTGATGTTCGGATTGATGTACTTCGCGCCTTCGATGTAACCAACCAAGAAGTCGTTGATCACGGGTATGTCCATTCCACCCAGGAAGCCTATGATCGGTTCTGGGTTGGTCTTGGGCATGCCGGAGGTCGTTATCAACGCGGCCAACGCACCGACCAAGAATGATCCTTCGTTCTGTTTGTAGAGTATCGAGTAAACGTTGTTCAAACCGGGCTTCTTGTAGTCGACAGTGGTGTCAAAAATGAAGTACTTCTTCTCTGGGTGCATCGGTGCAATCTCTTCGAGGATCTCCTGCATCTGCCAAGTTCCAACGATGATGATGTCGTAGTCTTGATCTGAGAGGTCTTCCAGGTATGGTCTCCACCTTTCCTGCTGGTAACCCGCTTCGATGATTTTGGCCTGGATTCCGAGCTCTTTGATTGCCATCTGGATACCTCTACCCGCAGAGTCGAAGAAAGACTTGTCGCCGAGTGTACCGTTCAGCAAGAGTGCGACCTTGAGCGTTTTTGCAAAGCTGAGCACGAACAGCGTTGCCAAGAGTATCACCAAAAACTTCCTCATGAACAAACACCTCCCTCTATGAGAATTTCAATGGCTTTCACGGCGATCTGGATCGACTTTTCCAAGCCTTCCTCGAACCTTGGACCGGCTTGGATGTATCCATCCTCTGAGAGTTCTTCCCTCACAGTGAGTACTGCTCCCGTCTTCAAACCTTTTATTCCCCCGACCACGTAGAGCGCACCGATTTCCATCTCCACGGCCAAAACATTCGCTTTAACGAGTAGCTTCTCCATATGCGAATGTCTCTCGGGATCAAAATTTCTGCCATAGTAAGAGTCTGTGGAGGCGACGATGCCAACGTGGTAACGGTTCTTCACAAGCTCAGCAGCACGTACCAAGGCACTGACAACACGAAAGTCGGCGATCGCGGGATACTCCGGCATAATGTACTGCGATGTTGTTCCATCCAGGCGAACAGCTCCCGTCACGATGATGCTGTCACCGAGTTTGAGTTCCTTCTGGAACGCGCCCGTTGTACCCACTCTGATGACCACCTTGGCGTTGGTCGTTGCGAGTTCCTCGAT
>JAPYWY010000284.1 GCA_028276125.1 Pseudothermotoga sp. | reverse complement strand
TGACGTTCTTCGTGTTGTACGTGTGGATCGTATCGCTCTTTCCGGACGTAAAGAGGCTCTTTCAGTATCATGGAGCTGAACACATGGTGATCAACGCTTATGAAAACAATGAGCAACTGGAACTGGACAACGTCAAGAAGTACGGCACGATCCATCCACGCTGTGGCACGAGTTTCATCATGATATTTTTGATCTTTTCAGTTGTGGTGCTCTCTCTCTCGAGCCCAATTGCCTCGAGGAGTTTCGCTTGGAGATTGCTCAGCAGGCTTGTGCTTCTTCCGCTAACAGCAGGTTTCGCCTACGAACTGCTCAGGGTATCCTCGAAGAGTCCGACGTTGCTCAGGTTTTTGTTCTACCCCGGGTTGTTCTTCCAAAAACTCACGACGGCTCAGCCAGACGATTCGCAGCTGGAAGTAGCCATGGCCGCGTTAAAGAGAGTGTTACCCGAATCGGCTAAGGAAGAAGGTCCCGAGTACTTCGGTTGATTCACCAACGCGTGGTGAGTTGAAGTTTCGCACTCGGCACGATGCTGTACTTGGTGAGCAGTTCTCTCACATCTTCGGTGACGTAAATTCTGACGATCTGAACGAGGTTGCTCGCCAACATCCGATAAGCCGGATAATTCTTCACGTAATCTTCGAGAGAAATGACGGCATCGCTCTGTGGATCGTAGAGGAACACGTTGCTGTTCACAAACTCCTGAGGGTGTACCAACGACAGTTTGTAGGGAGTGTCGGACTTGAACACGACCTCGAAATCGTCGAGGAGCCGTCTCATGACCTTTCGATCGTGGTCTGGGACATCTTTCGAATCGATGAGTTTTTCCAGCCTCAGCCTGATCTTCTGCAAGGTGTCTGCCACTATTCCAACGCTCATTACGTAAGGATCCGCACCTTCCGCTGTAAAGGCGATCTCCACGATCAGTTTCCACAGGTCCCTCGTCTCGAGTCTGCGAAGGATCTTGTACGCTTCGATGAGGTTGTATTCGTCATCGCTCAGATCGGAACTCTCAATCTCACCTTCGTTGTCAACCTTGTGCCTTTCGAAGATCTTTTTGGCTTCGAGCTTCACTTCGGTGAGCAGAGCTTGATCGGTCAAATCGAGGAATCTCTCCAGATCGTTGACCCTCTCCGAGAGGTTCAACGGTTTGTAAACGAGCGACAGTATTTCTTGTATCATGAGATCGACAGCCCTGGAAGTCTTGTGAAAGTAGACGTTCTTGTACATCATGAACCTACCGAACAGACTCGTGTAGATCTGATCGAGCACCTTCACGTGGTAGCACAGGATGGTTTTTGAGTCTCTCGTCTTCAGATAGGCGTTTCTGATGATCCGATCGACGGCTCCGACACCGAAATGAGTGGTCCCGCTGTGGTATGCGTCTCGCAACAGAAAATCCAATCTGTCCGCACCGAGGGGTCCTTGAACGACGTTATACTCAGCGCTTCCCATTTCTTCACCCTTGAAGACATTGTTCACTTCGTGCATGAGATTCGTCAAGCTCTCGATGGTGACGTCCTCAGCTCCCATCGTCTGTTTCAAGTCTTTTCGTATCGCTTCCCTTTTCTTTAGATCGGAAAGCCTTTCGTAGGCTTTGAACATCTCCTTCGGCATCAGTTCGAGTAGGATCCTTTCTCTGTGCTCGTCGTGGCCGTCTTGTAGACCCATGCGCTTGTAGACCACGTCGTCGAACTGGTGACTGAACGGTCCATGCCCCACGTCGTGCAGCAGGCCTGCGAGCCGTACGATCCTTCGCCTGGAATGTTCTTGGAACAACCTTTCCGCATACAACCCAGCGATGTGCATGACGCCGAGTGAGTGTGCGAAGCGGTTGTGGCTTGCCCCTGGATAGACCCATTCTGCGCCCACGAGTTGGGAGAGCTGCCTCAATCTCTGGACGGGCTTGGTATCGATCGCGAGTATCTCGAGAGGATAGAGGAATATCTCCGAATGAATCGGATCCCTCGATACTTTGTAGTACAAGTTTTCGCCTCCAAACATAGTATAATCGAGCGGACAAGAGTTGAGCATGGACGTGGTGAAAGTGCGCGCAGTCGTAAGATACAAAAAAACGGGTTTGGTTCGTTTCCTCTCAGCCATAGAGACAGCCAACGCCATAGAGAGAAACCTCAGACGGACCGAGGCACCCCTCGAGTTCAGTCAGGGTTTCCACAGAAAGGCGAAAATCTCGTTCCTTGATCCCACACCGACGGGTGTTTTCAACCTGGCACTGTACGTGACAGTCCATTTGCGGAAGCACGATGAAAACTTGCTGCATCGGCTCAAACGTACTGCGCTCAAGGGTTTGGAACCAGTCCAACTCTGGTGGACAGATTTGGACGTGAACAGAATCGTGAGCGGCTATCTCTTCAGAGTGATCCTACCGTCAGATTGCATCGACGCAGGAAGGTTTGACCCGCAGATTCAAGTCTTCATCCCTGAGAAGAACAGATCTGGTAAGTTGGAGGACTTTTTCAAACGTGTTCACTTTGAAAAAGTTGGCAAATTCTTCATTGTAGTGTATTATC
>JAPYWY010000283.1 GCA_028276125.1 Pseudothermotoga sp. | reverse complement strand
GGATGTGAAGCAACTCAGGATCGTTTACAACACGGGTGAGGTCAACGAAAACGGTAGGCCAATCCTCAGACGTGGCACCTTTGCCGTGGAAGATTCCGTCACGACGGTGCAGGCAGAACAAATTGCCAACCTGATCGACTCTCTGAGCAACTACACCGTTCAAGAAGCCTACCTCGTCACCACCACACAGGTAATATGAGGAGGTGTGAACCATGAAGAGACTGTTCCTCGATTTTGTGAGCGAAGAGAACGACAAGAGGCGCAGGATCACTGTACCGAACCCCAAGGAAGATCTGACGAGCGAACAGCTATCCCAGGCCATGGACATGCTGATAAGTCTTGGAGCACTTCCTTCGACCTTCGTCAAAGACAGAGCGGCGATAGTCGAGACGACCACGAACGAGTTCTTCAATTTGCTCTGAGTGTGGGCCCCCGCGAGGGGGCCTTTCATTTTTTCCAATCATTTGAAGATGAAACCTACGTGGAATCTCTGCTGTGAAAATCCCGCCTTCACGTAGAACCTCCACACTCGAACGAGCCCGCTCACATCGAGTTCGTTTTTTCCTAAGACGACCTGTAAGCTGAAATCTGGCATCCTTCTGAGCAAGAATCCACCGACCAAGTTCAAGTCCTTCTCACCGAGAATTAGGGAAAGAGAATCCGTAATGTTTGGATAGAGGAGCACATGTTGAGAGATCTTGTCAGAAACGTTCAAACCACCAGACAGATAGGCTGCTCCCAGCACAGAAAGATAGAAGTTCAAGCCGGTTGAGAAATGTTTCCCGAACTCCACGTACGGTTCAAAGTACATCGCATCTTTGAAGAAAGCCGTCTTGTTTTCGAAAGCCCTTGCGCTTTTCAAAACCTTCTGAGCGTATCTCAACCCTTCAACGCTCGGTCCCTCCCTCGCGACTTTCGTGGGTCCTTCGTGATATGCAGCCAAGGCGAGTTCGAGATTGTTGAAACGATTCTGAAGATCGTTCAAGTAGCGATTGGCGCCGTCTAACGATTGGAAGACGTTGAACGGGTTCAGCACGCCGAGTTCTTTGGCGGTCGAGGGCATCAACTGGGTCAAGCCCTTCGCGCCTTTTTCTGAGAGCGCATGCACGTAGAAGTCCGATTCGACTTTGATCAGTCCTTTCAGTAATCCTGCGTTCTCTTTCGGCAAAAACCAGTCGATTGGTGCTATGGTTCGTACCAGCGGGACAAACAGTGAGAATCTGAAACAATTGGGCTGAAAGTCGAAAGAGAAAGCTGGCTCTAGATCATTCAAAAACACGAGCGGATTGGAGACGAGCAACGAAAACACAGCAAATAACAAAAACAGGCTCAAAGTTTTTCGCAACCTTCATCCCCCCGACGTGACTTCATTTTTGAGTTTACCATTCGAAAGTGAAGGTAGATATCCCTTAAATAAGTTTATAATCGAAATGTAGCAAGAAAACCTACACTGTAGGTAAGGTGGAGCATGGAGATCAGAAAAATCGCAGGCCAAGTTCACTACGTTCCCAACCCAGTGAATATTTGTGTTGTCTACACAAAGGACTCAGCTGTACTCGTGGACAGCGGGATAGATGAAAACTTTGCGAGGAAACTTTGCCGACTCTTGGAGAAACCAGCGAAGTTTCTCATCAACACGCATTCTCACGCCGATCACTGTGGTGGCAACGCATTTTTGAAGGACAAATTTTCGGTTCACGTACTGGCTCCAGAAATAGAAAGACAGATCATAGAAAGTCCGATCCTGGAACCGTTTTACCTGTTCGGTGCTGCTCCGCCGAAGGAACTCCAAACCAAGTTCCTCATGGCGAAACCATGTCGAGTGGACGAAACGCTTGAACCCGGCACGCTCACACTTCAGGATGTGACGTTGAGCATCGTTCCGCTCGCCGGTCATTCACCCAACCAGGTCGGTGTTGCCGTGGACAAAATTCTCTTCTGTGCGGACGCCTTGTTTTCGAAAGGAGCTATTGAGAAATACAAGATGTTCGTTGTGTATGACGTGAAAAATTTTCTACAAACACTCGATCTGCTTGAAAGATCGAAGTACGATTTCTTCCTGCCATCCCATGGCGATCTCACCGACGACATAACTGAGCTGCTAAACCTCAACAGGAAGGTGGTTGAAAACGTCTCGAACGAGATTCTCAAGCTCCTGAAGACGCCGCGCACCTTCGATGAGCTCTTGACAAAACTGTTGAACGGTTTCAACATCGAAGTCAAGAACCTTGTGCAGTATGTGCTCTACAGATCCACGGTTCACGCTTATCTCAGTTACCTCCTGGACGAGGGTCATGTGGAAAGAGACTTGGTAGCGAGCTCGTTGCTGTGGCGAGTTAGAACGTGAATGAACACCTTAGGCCTCGTGTGCTGTTCTGGAACTAAGATCGATTTGAATTTCTCTTGCCAAAGATAAGACGTGATTGATTAGTTGGTGCAAAAGTTCAAGAGCTTCGTCAGATATCGCAAGTCGGCTCTACGAAAAGATCGAACGCAAAGAGCTTAACACAGAGTACTCACCTGTAGTAC
>JAPYWY010000281.1 GCA_028276125.1 Pseudothermotoga sp. | reverse complement strand
GTTAACATCAGATGCGATTGAACGTTGCCGAACAAGTTCTTCGACTCGGTTTGCAGCCTCGATGGCACCGATCAAGTGTAACACTTCAACGACATCCTGAGCACGTCTCAAGGAAAGCCTGTAGGTGTGCTTGAGACGCTTGATCCTTGGTTCCAAGCCGAACGTTTGGTTCAATATGCTCGCTATCTTTTGAAGGAATTCTCCGTCATGGTATGTGAGTTCCCAGTGGTACGTACGAGCCGGGTTCAAGATCGAACCGCATCCCAGGTAGAAACCTCTCAGAAAGGCTCCAAACATCACCGGATCTCCGTGCTCGATGATCCTTTCCCAAAGAGATTCCTTCACGCCGATCCTTTCTAAGAACTCGAGCCCGAGGTTCACTTCAGCGCCCCTCGTCGGCCAGAACCCCTTGGTCGAGAGCACCATCATCCGATAATCTTCCACGGAGAGTGCCTTCAACAGTTTCAAGAATCTGCGCGCACTCTGTATGTTTGGAAACCTCACCGACACCTCCGCCCCGGCTTGAGAAAGGTTCAAAGATCCTCTCGCTTTGACGAATCCGTACGCCTCGTTGGCCACCAACTGCGGATCATCCACGTTCAAAGAGCAGAGTTCATGGCGTACAAATTCGGAAAAATTGATCTCACTTTTCATTCGTGGACCGCCCCCCGAGTAAATCTATCACAACCTCGGCTGTCTTTCGGGGATCGTGTCTTGCCTTGGGTCTCGGATCGTTCGGTTCGTGAGTGATCTCCAACAAGTCTCTGAAGACGTACCTTTCGTCCACTTGACCACGCGGTAACACCGGTTCCGCTCCTTGCGCGGCATAGGATGCCAGCACGTCCTTCGGAGGCAAAGCCCTGTTCGCAACAATGTAATCCAGTCGAACCTTCAGATACCTTTCCACTTCAGATACGTGATCCTCGAGGCTGTAACCGATCGTCTCACCGGGTTGAGTCATGATGTTCGCCATGTAGATCTTCTTAGCCTTTTCGTTCTCACGAATGGCTTCAGTTACTCCGTCCACCAAAAGGTTCGTGATCACGCTCGTGTACAGGCTGCCTGGTCCCAACAGGACCGCATCGGCTTGAGAGATCTCATTCAGCACTTCGTCTAACGCGCGCACCTTTTTGTCAAGGTGCACCGAGACGATTCTCGCATCGGTCTTCTTGGCGATCTTGGTCTCCCCCGTGATCGTGGAACCATCACTGTAGACTGCCACGAGTCTTATGAGTTCTTCACACACTGGAAGTACCTTTCCCTCTATCGCAAGTATGTCCGAAGCATACCTGACAGCCTTCGCAAAGCTACCCGTCATCATTGTGAGGGCCGCGAGTATTATGTTGCCGACACTGTGCTCCGAGAGACTCCCGTTCGTTGAAAACCTATAAGAAAAAAGCTTGCTCATCAAGTTTTCGGCCTTCGCGAGTGCAATGATGTTGTTCCTCACATCACCCGGCGGTGGCACGTTGAGCTCGTCCCTTATCTTGCCGGAGCTACCTCCCTCGTCCGTCACAGCCACCACCGCAGTCAACTCGAGGTTCTTCTCCTTCAAACCCCTGAGGATGGTTGAAAGACCTGTTCCCCCGCCGATGGCGATCACTTTCATTTGTTCACATCCCGATGTTCAACTTCGATACCAAATTCGTTCGAGAGCTTTTCAGCAAGCCGTTCAACCACGTAAACGGACCTGTGTCGGCCACCGGTGCAACCCACGGACACTGTCATTCCAGCTCTGCCAGCCCTTTTGTAACCCATCGCGGCGATCCGGATCATGTTCGCAGCGCAATCGATGTACTCGGCTATGTCGCTCTGATTTTGGAAGAACTGTCTGACTCTTTCGTCACGTCCATCGAGTGGTGCGAGTTCGGGACAGTAGTAAGGGTTCGGCATGAACCTGGTGTCCAGTAAGAAGTCCGTATCGGATGGCAAACCATACTTGAAGCCGAAGCTCCTCAACCTCACGAGAAAGGTTTTCTCTATTGACAACAGACCGCTAATTCGCTCACGCAGCATTTGTATGTCCATCTCTGTGGTGTCTATGACCAGCGACATGTTCCTTATCTCTTCGAGCATCTCCTTCTCCATCTCTATGGCTTCGGACAAACTCAGTTTTCCTTCGAGCGGGTGTTTCCTCCGTGTCACAGAGAATCTCCTGATCAACTCCTCCTTCGAGGCCTCCAAGAAGAGCACACCGATCGATTCACCATAGCTCTGAAGCAACTTCTTCACGGCAGTCGTCAGATCGCCGAACTGAGCGCTCCTCACATCCAACACCAAGGCTATCTTGTCCATCGACGAACTCATGACGACAGCCATGAAATCGTTCAACAGCGTTGGAGGAAGGTTATCTATGCAGAAAAAACCGAGGTCTTCGAGTATCTTTATCACCGTACTCTTACCCGCTCCGGAAAGGCCAGACACGACGAGTATTCTCTTCACCCTGTGATCTCACCCCACGAGAATTCTTCAACGGTGTAGGGAAGAGGTACGTCGTATCTTTGGAGTTTCTTCGAAAACGATTCCGCGTT
>JAPYWY010000282.1 GCA_028276125.1 Pseudothermotoga sp. | reverse complement strand
TCTTGGGAACATGAGTGCGATTCCATACTCGGTCGGGGAGTTCTTGTTGAACTTCTTCGTGAAGAATTCAGCTATTTCTTTGACCTCTTCCCACGTGACTGGCAGAGTCAGTTCCCTGCCATATTTCTCCTTGAACGCCTGCCTCAGTTTCGGATCTTCGAAAAGATCTTTGCGGTAATAGAACAGCATCGTGTTGTTGTAGAACGGTAGACCGATCAACTTACCCTGCCACTTGCCGGATTCCTCGAGAACTTGCGGTATGAAATCGTCGATGTCGAAGTCGGCCGGCAACAAGCTTGCATACTTCTTCATGAACTCTCCAAGGTCCTCAAGTCCAAAGGAAACCGCGCCGGTCGTCATGACGTCGTAGGTGAACGCTTCGAACGAACCCGCTTGGGATCTCAGATCTTGCAACAGTTTAGGGTACAGAACTTCCCAAGACAGTGGTACGATCTCGACTTGAATGTCTGGATTCTGCTTCATGAACTCGCCTGCGAGCCACTTCAGAGCGTCCGCGTTGTCGGGAGAGCACAGAACGGAAATCTTAACTGCGGCGAAAGCTGCCACGGCAAGCAAGGCTACAACGATCGTCAGAAACTTCCGCACCATGAGATACACCTCCTCCAACAGAGTTGAACCCCCAATGACCATGATCTTCTTAGGTACGGTCAATTTCTTTACGTCATCATTATAAACCCTTGTCGTGTTGATGTCAAGACCTGACGAAAATATGATCGGAAGCCAAAATTCGAGCACAACTATAAAAGAAGAAGATGAACGAGTATTGTACGTACGTTTTTCTGCTCAATTCCGTGGAGGTGCCACGGATGATCTTTCGATGAACTCTGGTTGAAGAACACACTTTTCTGCTTCTCCACCAGAAAGCATCTTCAGAAGTATCTCAGCGGCCTTTCTACCCACCTCTTCCTTTGGATGGGCAAAGGTGGTGAGTACGTCTCTGAAATCACCTATGGGTGCGTCGTCGAAACCTATGACGGACAGATCATCCGGAATGGTCAGACCCAATCTCTTCGCAACCAACTGTAGTTGCAGGGCTGTCGCGTCGTTGTAGCAGAAAACTGCGGTTGGTCGAAGTTGTTTCGGCATCGTGAGAAGCTCGTAGGCCACCTGCATGGGTACACCCGTGAACTCTGAGACGTTGAAAGATTTTTCGTAGATCTTTTCAAAACCAAGTTCACGAGCTCGCTGAATGAAACTCATTGCTCTCATGAAACTTGGCAGATGTATCGACTTGTACAGGACTGCTACCCTCTTGTGCCCGTGTTGATGAAAGACCTCGGCGGCTTTTGTACCACCGTACGTGTCGTCCAAGACCACACAACCTGCTCCTTCTATGTTCCAGTCGCTGTGCACCAAAACCACTTTGATGCCTTGCTTGACGAGTGATTTCATGTAGTCCCTGTTGGAACGTCTCGTAGCACTGTAAACGGGATCCACTATCAAACCTGTGACACCAGATTCAACCCATTCTTCTATGATCTGTTTCTCTCGGGATGGGTCCTCGGATGCGTTACCGAGCAACAACTTGTAACCGTTTCTGAACAGATAGTCCTCTGCTCCAAAGACAACGTAGGGAAATATGTAACTGGTTATCTGCTGAACGATTATGCCGACCAAGTGATTAGCCCTGTCGGAATTGACGAAGGATCCAACGCCAGGTTTTCGAACTATGATGCCTCTCACAACGAGACGGTCCAGGGCCTTCCTCACGGTTTCTCTGCTCGCGCCAAATTTTTCCATGAGCTCTTGTTCTGTAGGTAATCTAGTGCCAGGCCCGTACTTTCCAGATTTTATTTGTGAAAGCAAAAACTGCTCGATGAGTCTGTACTTGGGTGCAATGGGACAATACCTCCTTATGTACGTACGTTTTGTTCTGACCTTATTCTACGTCCCTTCACTGACTGAGTCAAGCGATTTCCGAAAAACAAGTTCTTTAACGATCGCGTGTACAACAGTTCACACCCACGTGTTTATAATCAACACTCGTGGGCGTATCGAGGAAAACCTTCTACAGCTTCACATTCTTGACGGGTTTCGCTGGGCAAGCATACGGAATAATCTTCAACCTGCACATGCGCAGGCAGCACTTCACAAACGCGCAGATAAGCGCCATTGTATCCAGTAACCTCTGGGGAAGCGCCATCTTCGGATTGATTCTTGCCGTGGTTCTGAGCAAGTTTGACAAGCGAAGGCTCCTCTTCTTTTCGAACCTTTCGATGGGAGCTTTGATGATCCTGAGGGTTGTGATTCTGACGTTCCCCATGCAATTGTTCTTTGCCTTCATTTCTGGTGCTATTTCCAGTTTATCAGGCATCGTCTTGACTGCCACTCTTTTGGCCAAGACAGAGTCGACGAAGAGATATTCGGTGTTTGGTTCTCAGTTCTCGATCTCCATGGCAGCGAACGTCTTGGGGAACATTCTCGGCGGAACCATGGCAGACCGCTTAGGTTACTCTTTCAGTCTCCTGTTCGCAGCGATTTTGCAGCTGTGCTCAGCGTTTTTGATTCAA
>JAPYWY010000280.1 GCA_028276125.1 Pseudothermotoga sp. | reverse complement strand
CGTCGCGAGACATTCTTTCTTGGCGCTCGGTATGCTGGGTTCTGCGGGGCATCACGGCAGTGGAGATGTTTGTATCGCGTTCTCGACGAAAGAAGGTCGCGTTCGTGACGAGAAAGAACTGTTCGACGAACTCTTCAGGGCTGCGGTTGAGAGCGTTTACGAAGCGGTTTGTGATGCGCTTTTTTGTGCCGAAACTGTTGAGGGATTTTATGGTAGAGTGGAGGCGATGCCGATCGATTGGCTCTTGAATGGAGGTAGATGAACTTGAAGGACACGAGGTTCATAAGAAACATCTGTACGATCGCTCACATAGATCACGGAAAGACCACGTTCGTAGACAGGATACTTGAAATCACCAAGAGCGTCGATCCACGAAAGATGCACGAGCAGTTTTTGGACCAGATGGACATAGAGAGGGAACGTGGCATCACGATAAAGGCTCAGCCAGTCAAGGTGATATACAACTACAACGGTGAAGATTACGAGATAAACATCATCGATACCCCGGGGCACGTCGATTTCTCTTACGAAGTGAGCAGGAGCATGGCGGCGTGTGAAGGTGCCGTGCTCATCGTCGACGCTTCACAGGGAATAGAGGCGCAGACTGTGGCGCACAGTTATCTCGCGATCGAGAACGAGCTCGACATCGTTCCGGTTCTCAACAAGATAGATCTTCCCAACGCAAACGTCCAAGAGAGCTTACAGCAAGTGGTTGACTTACTCGGCGTTCCGAGACAAGACGTGCTGAAGATGAGTGCCAAGACGGGAGAGGGTGTTGAAAACGTTCTGAAGGCGATCATCGAACGGATCAGGCCGCCGAAGGGAGATCCCAACAAGCCTTTGAAGGCGCTCATCTTCGATGCGAAGTACGACAAGTACAGGGGAGTCATCGTTTACGTTCGAATCTTCGATGGAGTTCTCAAAAAGAAAGACCAGATACTGATCATGTCGACGAACCAAAGGTACGAGGTTGAAGAGGTTGGAATCTTCACTCCCGCGATGGTTCCGACGGACAATTTGGGACCGGGTGAGGTGGGTTATGTCATCGCGGGCATAAAGGAAGTTTCCGAAGCGAAAGTCGGTGACACGATAACGAACGCTCTCTCACCCGCGGATGAACCCTTGCCAGGTTATCGGGACGTCAAACCCATGGTGTATGCGAGCGTGTTTCCAGGCCTTCCAGAGTACTACGAGGAGTTGAAAAAGTCGCTTGAGAAACTCAAGTTGAACGACTGGGCGCTCACCTTCGAGCCAACAACCTCACCTGCCTTGGGCTTTGGTTTCAGATGTGGCTTTCTCGGTCTGCTGCACATGGACGTGGTGAGGGAAAGACTCGAGCGCGAGTTCGAAATGAGTGTGATCATGACGGCACCGAACGTGGAATACAAAGTCCTGCTGAAGAATGGTCAGACTGTGATCATCAACGATCCGGCGAAGTTTCCAGAGGAAGATCAGATAGAGAAGGTGTACGAACCTTACGTGAGACTTTCGATCATCACACCGACAGATTACATGGGAAGCATTTTGACACATTTGCAGAACGAAAGAAGGGCCACGCTGCAACACACCGAGAACGCTGGAAAGAACAGGATAATCATGTATTTCAAAGCACCCCTTTCAGAGATCATCACAGATTTCTTCGACAGACTCAAAGCGATGAGCAGAGGTTACGCTTCGATGGACTACGAGATGATGGGATTTGAGGAATCAGAGATCGTCAAGATCACGATCTTGGTCAACAGAGAGCCCGTCGATGCCCTTTCAACTTTGGTCCACAAGAGCAAGGCCTACACGGTTGCAAAGAAGCTGGTGGACAAGCTGTCAGAACTCATACCGAGGCACCAGTTCGACATACCCGTGCAGGCCAAGGCTTCGGGTCGCATCATCGCGAGGGCGGACATCAGGGCTTTCAGAAAAGATGTGCTCGCGAAGTGTTACGGTGGCGATGTGACGAGGAAGATGAAGCTTTTGGAGAAACAGAAAGAGGGAAAGAAGAAACTGAGAGAAATAGGTCAGGTGAGCATTCCACAGGAAGCCTTCCTCGCGATACTGAAGATAGGCGAGGAAGAAAAGTGAGAAACCTTTTGGAATCGTGTCCCAACTTTTAATCTGAGGGCAAAGCATGCCGTCTTCTTCGTGGATATAATCTTCACTGCCCGCCGATTGGGGTGTCGCCTTTGAAAATACTTGGGCTCGACCCGGGGTTTGGCACGTTCGGCTACGGTGTCATAGAAGTTTTTGGAAACAAGCTTCAGCACGTAGCCCACGGTGCCATCGTCACAGAGAAAGATGAGCCGATCCAGTTGAGGTTGAAAAGTCTCTACGAGCAGATCAGAAAAATCGTTGAAAGCTACGCACCCGACGAGGTGGCCGTGGAACAGTTGTTCTTTTACAAGAATGTGACCACCGCCATAGCGGTCGGCGAAGCTCGTGGTGTATCGTTGCTCGCGGTGGTAGAGCTCAAAATTCCCATCTTCGAATACACACCGCACGTGGTCAAAAAGGCGGTCACCGGGAGCGGGAAGGCCGGCA
>JAPYWY010000021.1 GCA_028276125.1 Pseudothermotoga sp. | reverse complement strand
TTCGTTGATCTGTTTCGGTCCAACGAGTAGATCACTCGATTTAGCGATCTGAATCGCTTCCCTTTCGAGTTTCGAAAACTCCACCTTTGCGACATGGTAGATTCGCAAACTGCGCATTTCTTCTTCTGAGAGCTGCCAGTTTGGATCGATTCTTCCCATGCACTGCAAGAATGCGAAGTCCTTCGGTGTCAGAGCGAGATGTCTATCGCACGTCTGCGCCACCTTGATGAAAGTCAGGAGCCTTTCTAGATGCTTGGTTGGAAAATCGGCTATGACGAGCTGATTCGTTCTCGAAACCACGTCGACCGCGTTTTCGAAAACTGTTCGCTCGTCGCTGGCCGTATCCACTCTCCTACTCACCCTCGTTCCTTCGACAATGAGTATCATGGGCTTTTTCAGTGAATCTCTCCAATGCTTGACCTCGTTCACGAACTGTTCGGTCCTCTTCGAGAGCGCCAGTCTCTTCTCACCAAGTTTGGAACGCCAGAATTCCTCTTCCCCTTTCGTGGGGCTCGATCTGAGATCACCCGTGTAGACGACGATCGCATCGTCGACCTCGACACACAACGCGGCCGCACCGAGCACCGAATGGTAAACGGGAAGGACCTCAACGCGGTTGGGCCAGCATTGATGTATGTCGACAGGTTCGAATTCGTCCTCGAGTTGGCCTTCAACGTTTTCGAGGCAGATCTTCCTCTTCTTTTTCTTTCTGTCGTTCACCAGCACGTCCGCACGAACGTGCTCATCTTCGCTCGTTGTTCTGGTCCTGATCGTCAGCTGTTCCCAAACCGAGGGTTTCAGCTGGTCCATCACGCTCAGCAGCGCGAAGGTTTCGTTCGTCATAAGCAAAGGAATCTGCTCACTCAAAAGACCTATCAAACCACAGTGGTCGGCATGCGCATGGCTCAGAAAGACGAACTTCACACGTTCATCGTTGTCAAAACGTGGGGCTAACAGGTCCGATCTGTAGATGTTCAACCGTGGTATCAAATCGAGTTTCAATAGATCGTGCAGTATCTTACCCGTTCTGGGGTTCAAGTATTCTTCAAAGTAAAGCGACCATTTCTTAAAATTAACACCGAAGTCGAGCAAGAACCCTTCGCCGTTCCTCGAGCACACCAGTATCTTGTTCCCACCTATGCAATCGTGACCATCAATGATCTTTATGTGCACGTACAGACCTCCACGACGAGATTCTAACACTTCGAACCTTTCTGCCGATTTTGTGGTTTAATAGAATGAAATGAGAACACCATAACAAGGCAGTTGAACGAACGTGAGGTGGATGGTAAAGCGTATAGACCATGACGAGTTGAAGAGACTCGTTTCGGAGTTGGGTATCAGTGAATTCACAGCCAGATTGTTGATCAATCGTGGAATAAAGGATCCAGAAAGAGCGATCAGATTTCTCAATCCATCCGAGGAGGATTTGCACGATCCGTTCCTCCTGAAAGACATGGACCGAGCGGTCCAGATTCTCTTGCGTGCGAGAGAACAAAACGAAGCGATCCTCGTGTACGGCGACTACGACGTCGATGGCATCAGTGGTGCCGCCATGCTCAAAGAATTCCTCGAGGAGCACGGCTGGAAGGTCATGCACTACATTCCAAAACGCATAGATGAAGGCTACGGGTTACAGCCTCAGGTGTTGGAGAGTTTCAGGAATGAAGGAGCCAAGATTCTCGTCACAGTTGATTGTGGGGTCACAGCCATCGATGCCGTACACATCGCCAAGAACATGGGTTACGACGTTGTGATCAGCGACCATCATGAAACGGCGGAGGTCCTACCGCCCGCGGATGCCGTGCTTGATCCGAAGAGGAAGGACGACGAATATCCATTCAAGGACCTCGCGGGAGTCGGGGTGGCGTTCAAGCTCATCAGCGCCGTCGCTTCGCGTCTGTCTCTCAACGAAGAAAAAATCTTTCGATATCTGGACTTGGTCGCGCTCGGAACTGTGGCGGACATGGTGAAGCTGATCGATGAGAACAGGTTCATAGTCAAAGAAGGCTTGGAACGGATGAGGAAAACTGATAGACCGGGTCTTGCGATGTTGCTCTCGAGACTTCAGATAACCGAGCCTGATTCGAGGGACATAGGTTTTCGTGTCGCACCTAAGATCAACGCCGCGGGTAGGCTCGATGCCGCACACGATGCCTTCGATCTCTTGACGACGAGAGACCACACACTCGTATCACAATTGATCGACGTTCTGTTCGAATACAACGCAACCAGACAGGAGATCGAATCACGGATCTTCGAAAACGCGGTGGAACAGATCGAGCGCGGGGGTCTCCACAAATATCCCATCATCGTGGTGCGCGGAAGGGACTGGCACGTTGGGGTGATAGGGATCGTCGCGGCACGCCTGTGTCACAGGTACAACAAGCCTGTGATAGTCATATCCGAGGGGGCTGAAGGAGCGAGGGCTTCCGCTCGAAGCATCTCTGGCGTGAACTTGATAGACGTCCTTCAACCTTTCTTGGAATACTTCGAGGAGTTTGGAGGTCATCCCCTCGCGGTCGGATTCAGTCTCGAATCTCAGTCCGTCGATCGTTTCATAGAAGCTTTGAAGAGTTACGACATCCCCTTGGACGATCAATCGAGTGTACTCGAGGTCGACGCAGTTTTGAGGCTCGAAGACATAAACGAGAACTTGATCAACGAGCTTCAAAGGCTCGAACCCTTCGGTCACGGAAATCCAGAACCGCTTTTTTTGTGTGAGGGAGTGAAGATTGAAGCGGCAAAGCTCTTCGGACAGAATCAATCGAACGTCAGGTTGGTCATGAGCTTCAACGGGAAGAGGTTCGAAGCCACGGGCTTCGGTGTGGGACATCTGTTCGAGGCGAGCCTCTATGAGCCTGCTGGAATGGATATCGTGTTCACGATCAGGGGTAAGGTACCGACTTTGTACGTCGTGGATGCTGAGGTGAACGAGAGAAAGCTTTCCTCAGGACATGCCACCCTTCAGGAGCCAGAGCTCAGGCACAGGCTGAGCCAGTTGGAGCAGATTTTGGCCGAACCGCTGGTAGGGAGTCTGTTCGTTTTCGATTTGAGGATGAGGAACGCGTTCTTCTACTGGTTGTTCACGGCGTGCAAGAGAAAATGCGCTGTGGTTTCGTTGAACAACGTCCTTTCAACACAGCTCTATCACACACTCTTGAGATACTTCGATCACTCGATAGATTATCTCAACTCCCTGAACTGCGAAGTCAAGAACAACCACGCATTGATGACGCTCAGTTACTTCATGGCGAACTTGGATACGGTGCTCAGAAGGTACGATCTGTTCATCATCAACGAGCTCGCGCTGTTTGGAGAACTCCAAGAAGAGCAAGAGGTCCTCTCTTTCTTCGATGTGGTGAGCAGGCTACCCACCAGGTTCTCGGCTGTCAGCGTGAAAAAACCCGACTGGTTGTACGATCTCGCTATGGCTCTGAACCTTTCACCGACTTACGAAAGGCTTTGCAGGCCAACGTACGGTCTGCTCGAATCCGCCGGCCAGATCGAAGATGTTCTCAACGAAACCAGTTGTTTTCTCTTCTCGGACAACAAGAACCTCGCCAAGTTTTACAGAGAGTTTTCTGGTACGAACCACAACGTTGTGGTTTACTCTCACAGCATGAAGCCAAACCAGAGATTCTCAGCCTTGAATGCCATCAGGAGGAAGAAGCCCAAACTCTTGCTGAGCTCCACGAACACCGACGGCATTCCCAACTTGCTTGGGGAAGAAGCTCAGATCAGTATTTCGGACAGTCCTCTGACTCTGTTCGAGTTGCTCGACGCGGTTTCCTTCGACGGTACCTTCCAAATCTTGAATCTCAGCTTCACACAGGACGATGTCATCAAGAGGAAGTTGGAAATAGAAGAACTTTTCCCTGACATTGGTCTCATCGAAAGAATCGTGCGTGAGATGGGTCCAACGGTACAGATCAGAGAGTTTCTAAACCTCTTGGTTGAACGAGGCTACGCGAGGAATGGTTCTTATGCGAGGATAGTGCTGCGCGTGCTCGAAGAACTTGGTGCTCGTCAACTGGATGGACGATTGGACCTATCCGGCGTCGATACGAGAAGAAATTCACTCAGACTCAGCGAGGGCAAGCTGGAAAAACTGTATTTCGAGCGATTCGTTGAAAGATTTCTCCTTCAAAGGGCGAAAGGTATCTACAAGGCTTTATCCAACCCGAGGGTAGTGATATGAGAGCGAAGCTCATCGCCATAGACTACGGGGAAAAGAGGTGTGGCATCGCCCTGGGAGAGAACGTCCCATCGCGAATCTTCACAGTGGAGAGATCGAAAGTCTTCGATTTGTTGGTTCAATCTGATGTTGCAACCATTGTCGTGGGAATGCCTCTGTCCATGAGTGGTCGATACTCTCAACAAACTTTTGAGTGCATCGCCTTCGCCGAGAAGATCAGAAAGAAACTTCGTAAGGAAGTTTTCCTCGTGGATGAACGTTTGTCAAGCAGGATGTTCCAAGGTAGGGAAAACGTGGACGGTTTGAGCGCAGCCGAGATCTTTGAAAGGTTCGTCGCGCGAGGTACAGCTGTACACCAACTTCTTAAGCCAGAGAAGGTATCCGATGCGACGGTCGAGGAAGTCCAGAACTACCAAGGCAAGTTGCTCATCGCGCATCTATCCGACACGAGACTCTGCAGAGAGGGCTGCGTGGTACTCCAAAAAGAGCCGTACTATGCCTATCTCTTCCACAAAAAAGGTTGCCACGTCGAACGTGACGAGAGGTTCTTGGAACAGCTCGCACCTTTTGATATCATTGTTACGAGAAGAGGTTCAAACCTCGAGAGGTTGTTGAAACTTGGAGGTAAGATGTTGTGCCTGTAGCTCAAATGGATAGAGCGCTGGACTCCGGATCCAGAGGTTGCGGGTTCGACTCCCGCCAGGCACGCCAGAGGACAGGAGGTGTGCCCTTTGCCAAAGGGTGATCTTGGAATAGATCTTGGCACGGCAAGCTTCATAGTGTACCAACGAGGGAAAGGCATCGTGATATTCGAGCCATCGGTGGTCGCCATATCCGAGAAAACGGGTGAAATCGTGGCCATCGGCGAGGAAGCCAAAAAGATGCTTGGCAGGACTCCGGAGTCTTTCAAGGCGGTCAAGCCGATGAAAGACGGGGTGATCGCCGACTACAAAGTGATAGAAGCGGTGATCAAGGAGTTTATAAACAGAACCGTGAAGAAGACTTTCTTCTTCAAGCCGGAACTCGTCATAGGTATTCCGACCAAGGCCACGAGTGTCGAACGTAGGGCCGTGTTCGAAGCCGCCTTGAACGCGGGCGCCAGGCAGGTGCACGTCGTCACCGAGCCCATCGCTGCCGCGATAGGTGCTGGAATCGATGTGATGAAGTCTCAAGGCAGCATGATCGTGGACATAGGTGGTGGCACGACGGACATAGCCGTGATAAGCCTTGGAGGCGTCGTGGTAGGAGATTCCATCAAGCTCGCGGGCAACGCTATGGATGAGGCGATCGTGAGATTCGCGAGAAGGAAACATGGTTTGGTCATCGGTGAGCCAACGGCCGAGCAGGTGAAGATAAAGATAGGAAAAGTGCACCCGAGCTTAGAATCGTATGAAATGGAGATCAAAGGGAGAGACGCCGTGACGGGCTTGCCGAGGACCGACTTGATCACGAGCGAAGATGTGATGGAGACGTTGAAACCCTTGGTCGAGACGCTCATCGCAAGGATAAAGATGGTGCTCGAGAAGACTCCACCTGAACTCGCCGCAGACATCATCGAACGTGGTATCGTCCTCACGGGTGGAGGAGCACTCTTGAGGGGTTTGGACATGCTGATGAGCGAGGAGCTCGGTGTGAGAACAGTCGTTGCAGAAGATCCGATCACTTGCGTTGCCAGAGGAACGGGCATCCTGTTGGAAGATCCGAACCTCTTGAAGGCCGTCGCGGTGTCCTACGCGAGGTGATCGAATGGTAAGGGGTATCTACACGGCCGCGATGGGGATGCTTGCCGATTGGTTCAAGCTCGATTCGACAGCGAACAATTTGGCGAACGTCGACACGGTTGGCTACAAAAAAGATGTCCCCACCTTCAGCGCTCATGACGAGCGTCACATCTACTTGTCTCTGAACAAAAGAGTTCCCATAGGTAGTTTGACGTACAGCGTTGTGGTCGATAGGGTGTACCTCGATGCCACGGAAGGATCGTTGCAGTACACTGGCAATCCTCTCGATCTTGCGATCGTTGGGAACGGATATTTCTCAGTTCAAAGGAACAACGAGGTTCTCTACACGCGGGCGGGTAACTTCAAACTCGATGCGGAAGGTTTCATCGTCAACGCTGACGGTTTCAGACTTCTCGATGTGAACAACGAACCGATCCGCTTTCAAGATGGTTTTTCGATCGACGAGGAAGGGTACGTGAGAGATCAAGCAGCTAACGTGGTGAGCAGGATCGCCGTGTACAGTTTCGCCTCGCAGCAGAACTTGAGAAAAGTAGGTTACACGCTCTTCTCGCCAACGAACGAGAGTGGTCCGGCAGTTGCCGCAGGAGATTTTAGGATTCTTTCCGGACACGTAGAACTATCAAACGTGAACGCGGTGGCAGAGTTGGTGAAAATGGTGGAGCTGCAGAGACATTTCGAGATCACGCAGAAGGTCGTACTCGCCGAAGATGAGATGTTCTCGAAGCTGTTCTCTCAACTTGCCACGCTCAGATGACGGAGGTGTTGAATCATGATGGTCTCACTGTACTCTGCGGCAACGGGAATGTGGGCTCAGCAGTACAAACTCGATACAGTTTCTAACAACCTCGCGAACGTTGACACAACCGGTTACAAAAAGATCCGCGCCGAATTTCAAGACTTGGTCTATCAGTACTACAAGAACGCTGGAACTCCGACCGCCCAGAACTCGACGATCCCAACCGGGATCTATGTTGGACACGGTGTCAGATTGAGCGCAACGAACAGGATCTTCACCATAGGCAACCTCGAACAGACGGGTAACGCACTGGATCTGGCCATTGCGGGAGATGGCTTTTTCCAGATACAGCTTCAAGACGGTAGGATCGCGTACACCCGGGACGGCAGTTTCAAGATGGACAGCGATGGCAGAGTCGTCACCGCCAACGGACTCGCGTTGGTCCCGAACATCGTTATTCCTGCAGACGCTGTGTCGATAAGCATCTCGCCGGACGGCATCGTGTCGGCGGAGATGCAGGATGGAACCGTGGAGAACCTTGGCACCATCACCTTGGTGCGCTTCGTCAATCCCGCTGGTTTGAAGGCAATAGGTGACAATCTGTATCTGCAGACCGCTTCTTCAGGTGATCCCATTGAAGGTACGCCGAACCAAGATGGCTTCGGCGCGATCCAACAAGGTTTCCTCGAAAAATCCAACGTGGATGTCGTCAAGGAAATGGTCGACATGATCATCGCCCAGCGTGCCTACGAACTCAACGCGAGGACCATCCAGACTGCCGACGACATGCTCAGAACCGTCTCGACTCTGAAACGATGATCTCGAGTGAGACTTGAATGACGTCAGGCGGAGGGCCTGACGTTTTTCATGAGAAAGCCATCATCCTGTTTCATTTCATCAACGACCTCGTCCGTATACATATTGATGGGAGCGCTCCAAAGGGATGATTAACGTTTGAAGGGACACGGTGTCTCGTAAATGGCCCTCATTCTAAGGTTTCGTGGGCGCTCCCAAGACCAACAAATAAAAAAGGAAAGTGATGAAATTACACCCAAGAAAATCGTCATCGAATCAAGTTCAGTCGATCCAAACGGTTGAAAAAATACAAAATTGCTCTTTCAAACCATCGAGCCCAGCGATGGCGAAAAAATCAACGGTTCTGTGAAAACAAGGCCCCGAAGAGGGGCCTTTTTGTTTGTGAACGTTTTGCCGGCCCGATTGGGCCGGCTTTTCTCTTTGTGTTTTGGTACAGCAGGGCAAACTTGGTAAAATCGTCATGGCTGAGACTTAGTTGGAGGTGATCTCATGTACGATGCGGTGGTCATCGGTGCGGGACCCGGAGGATACGTTGCGGCGGTGAAGCTCGCTCAACATGGAAAACGTGTGGCAGTCGTTGAAAAATCTTTCGTCGGAGGCACATGCACGAACTGGGGCTGTATCCCCACCAAGGCTCTGCTGACCTCGGCCCATTTGCTGAGAAACATCATAGAAAAGGGTGCAGAACTTGGGGTTTTGGCAGAGAACGTGTCCTTCGACTTCTCGAAGATGAAGAATCACATGAACAAGGTCGTGATGGCTTCGAGAAAAGGTATAGAGTATCTGTTCAAGAAGAACAAAATTGAACTGATCAACGGAGAAGCAATCGTGGAGTCCCCCAATTCAGTGAAGGTGCAGGATAGAAAGATCGAGGCCAAGCACCTCGTGATCGCCACAGGTTCTGTGCCCACACTCTTTCCTCCGTTCAACGAGGTTGTTGGGATCTGGACCAGCGACGATGTCTTCAGGATGGAATGTCTTCCGGAAAGTGTTCTCATAGTCGGTGGAGGAATCATCGGAGTGGAACTCGCAACGTTCTTCTCAAGTTTGAACGTGAAGGTCATTATCGTGGAACTTTTGGACCACATACTTCCCAACGAAGATGCTGACGCAGCGCAACTTGTCGCGAAGACTCTGAAAAGGAGGGGCGTCGAGATCTACGAATCGTCGAAAGTGACGTCCGTTCAACCTATCGAGAACGGCTACAGGTCGATCATCGAGACCAAGGAAGGTCAGCTCGAGAAAACCACCGAGAAGGTGGTAGTTGCGGTGGGAAGAAGACCGAAGATCGGCGAGGATCTGAAGGCCGTTGGTCTTGCCATAGAGAAGGGTATCAAAACCGATGAAACTATGTTGACAAACCTTCCGAACGTCTACGCGGTCGGTGATGTGAGGGGCCGGATCATGCTCGCCCACGTGGCCATGTACGAAGCAGTGGTTGCGGCCGAAAACATCTGTGGAAAACCAGCGAAGATGGACTATTCAGCGGTGCCGAGTGTCATATTCAGCGAGCCAGAAGTGGCGAGCGTGGGAGTCAAGGAGAAAGACGTCGATCCTTCGACGGTAAAAATCTTTTCGTACCCACTGATGGCCAACGGACGTGCCAGGACCATGCTCGAAAAAGAGGGTTTTGCCAAGTTCATAGCCGACGCGAAGACGGGAAGGATCCTCGGTGCGACCATCGTGGGACCGTACGCGACAGAACTCATAATGGAGGCCACGGTCGCCGTCAGGAACGGCTTAACTGCCGAGCAACTCGAGAGGACCATCCATCCGCATCCGACGCTGAGTGAAACCTTGCTCGGTGCGATCGAAGGTGTCGTCGACAGACCGATTCATTTGTGAGTGGAGGTCGAGATCGTGAGGCGCATCTTGGAACATCCGATCCTCAAAAGGAGATCCACGCGCACGGTGAAGTTTTATTTCGAAGGTAAGGAACTCGAAGCTTTGGAAGGTGAAACCGTTGCGGCCGCACTGATCGCGAATGGAATAGACGTGTTCGGTGAGACTGAACGTGGAAGACCAAAAGGGTTCTTCTGTGCAATAGGAAAATGCTCTTCGTGCTTGATGATCGTCGATGGCGAACCAAACGTGAGGGTGTGCATCACGCCGGTGAAAGAAGGCATGAAGGTTCAAAGGCAGTTCGGTCGGAGTGATGTGTCGTGGTGAGAACGCAACTGCTCGTCGTGGGTGGCGGACCCGCTGGGCTGTGCGGTGCCATAGAGGCTTCAAGGCGTGGTGTTGAGACCCTCATCGCGGACGAAGGTGTCGAACTCGGAGGTCAGTTGGTCAAACAAACGCACAAATTCTTCGGTCATGAAGGATTCTTCGCTTCCGTGAGGGGCTTCGAGATAGCTAAGAGATTGAAAGACCAGTTGAACGAACACGTCAAGATCATGCTTCAGACCACGGTTGTCGGAATCTACGAAGACGTCGTGGTACTGTACGATCGGCAAAGCGATGCGACATTTGAAGTGCAAGCCGATTACATCCTGCTCGCCACGGGTGCATCGGAGAGGTTCATACAGTTTGAAAACAACGACTTACCGGGTGTGTACGGCGCCGGTGCGGTTCAAACACTCATGAACCAGTTCATGGTGTTGCCTGGCAAAAGGTTCCTGATGGTCGGGTCTGGGAACATCGGTCTGATCGTTTCTTACCAACTGTTGCAGGCGGGTGCGGAAGTGGCCGCGATCGTCGAGATAGCCGACAAGGTCGGAGGCTACGACGTTCATCTGCGCAAAGTCAAGAGGTTCGGAGTGCCGATACTTTTGAGGCACACGATCGAGAAGGCGCTCGGGAAAGAGAGAGTCACTGGAGCCGTCGTCGTTCAGGTTGATGAGAACTTCCAGCCGATTGAAGGAACTGAAAAGGAGTTCGCGGTGGACGCGATCTGCATCGCTACAGGTTTGGTCCCGTCCGTGGAGCTCGCAGCGATGGCGAATGTGAAGATCGAATACGTTCCAGAGCTTGGGGGTTTCGTTCCATACAGGGATCAGAACATGAGGACGAACGTCGAGAACATCTTCATCGCTGGAGATCTTTCGGGAATCGAGGAAGCGACGACGGCGATGATCGAAGGACGCATCGCAGGTTTGACGATCGCCCAGTCGATAACGAAAATGGACTTGTCCAAAGAGATAGAGTCGCTCCAGAACGAGCTCGTCGAGTTCAGAGCTGGTCCTTTCTCCGAAAAGGTTCGAAAAGGCCTTTCCAAGTTCTTCCCTCAGAGGCTCGTGGAATATTCGCGTGAGCCACAGACTGACACGGGCCCAATTGGGAAGCTCAGACCCATCATAGAATGCTATGAAAACATTCCGTGCAATCCCTGTCAGACGTCCTGTCCAACCGGTGCCATCGAGGTGCCGAAGAACATAAACAGTCTTCCGCGGATAGACTACGAAAAGTGCACTGGCTGTGGCATCTGTGTTTCCAAATGTCCAGGCCTTGCGATCTTCATGGTTCAGGAGAACGTCGAACAGGGCTTCGACCTCGTGGTTGTTCCCTACGAGATGCTCCCTTTGCCAGAGAAAGGAGAACGCGTGGTCGCTTTGAGCAGAGACGGGAAACAGCTTTGTGAGGCGCAAGTGGTTAAAGTTGTTCGCTTTCCACACATGACGAACTTGGTTCATCTCAAAGTGCCCTCAGGTTTTGCCACACAGGTCAGAAACTTTCGTGTGAAGAAGCGAGAGAACGTCTTCGTGTGCAAGTGCGAAGAAGTGACGCTCGAAGAGATCGAAAAGGCCATAGATTTGGGATTCACAGATTACGAAGAGCTGAGACGTTATTTGCGCATCGGTATGGGCATGTGCGGTGGCAGGACGTGTCGAGCTTCGGTCCTATCGATTCTGTCACGAAGGTTGGGTAAATCACCCGAAGAATTGCTAAAAGGACATTTCAGACCTCCGATAATGCCGACCAAGTTTGAATCGATCCTGAGGGGTGAATCGAATGAAGTCTGAGTACAGAATAATCGTCGTGGGTGCTGGTATCGTGGGTTGTTCCATCGCATACCATCTGGCCAAGTTTGGCGAGAACAATGTTTTGGTCCTCGAGAAGAACTACATAAGTTCGGGTTCCACGGGCAGGTGTGCTGGTGGGATCAGACAACAGTGGAGCTCTCCACACAACGTTCTGCTCGCAATGAGGAGCGTGAAGCTGTTCGAGAGGATGAGCGAAGAGACCGGTTTCGACATCGAATACAGGCAGGGAGGTTATCTCGTACTATCGTACGACGAGCGTGAGGCAACGCAGTTCGAAGAGAACGTGAAGATGCAAAGGAGTCTTGGCTTGAACGTGGAACTGCTCACGCCGAATCGAGTAAAGCAACGGTTCGAATACGTGAACGTGGAAAAAGTTCTGCTTGCCACCTTCTGTCAGACCGATGGCCATGCCAACCCACACTTGGCGAACTTCGCCTACGCACACGCCGCGAAGAGGTTGGGTGTGACGATCCTCACGCACACGGAGGTCCTCGCGATCGAAGCGACGGACTCGAAGTTCACTGTTCACACCAGCAGAGGTCGATTCGAATCGAGGATCCTTGTGAACGCAGCGGGTGCGTACGCTGGTCAAGTTGCCTCCATGGTGAACGTGAAACTCCCAGTCGAGAGCTACAGACACCAGATTTTGGTCACCGAACCAACGAAGA
>JAPYWY010000086.1 GCA_028276125.1 Pseudothermotoga sp. | reverse complement strand
TACATCGGTGGTCGGGGCGGCTTACGGGGCTGGGGACATGAACAAGCTCGAGAAGGCTCATTTCTATGCGATCAAACTTGGCTTGATGATAGGAATTTCTGTCATGGCGATCGTGCAGATCTTCTCCAAACAAATAGCGTTCCTGTTCGCCTATTCGAGGGAAGGTAGCACCATATTCAACGACATCGTCAATGCTCTGAGAGTCCTGAGTTTGTTCTTGCCCGGCACACCGTTCGGTATGCTCACCTCAGCTATGTTTCAAGGCATTGGGCACGGTGTGAAAAGCCTCACCGTCACCATCTTCAGAACGATCATACTCCAAGTCTTCTTCTGCTGGTTCTTCGTCAGCCTCATGAAAATCGGGCTCCAAGGTGTTTGGTGGGGCATCGTGATAGGGAACTTAACGAACGCGGTGGTCGCATTCAACTGGGGCAAGAGCGTGATTCAAAAGCTGAAAAACAGCAAATGGGTATAATAACCTGGGTGAGGATGCTGACAAAGGAAAGCACTTATATCCCATTCCTTTTCTTGTTGATCAATGTAAAGCTTCTATTGTTCTACCTTTTCGCGGTTGGTATCACGCGTGTGCAGAGTTACGTTTCAACCTTTTTGTGGTGTTCCCTGCTCTGGTTGGTTTTCAGCACTTTCTTCAAAAAGAAACAGTTTGTGCTGTACTCTGTCTTATCCGTCATGTTCATCGTGGATTATCTCTACTTTCAAAACTTTGGCACATTACCTTCAATCAAGCATCTGCTCCTGTTGCCACAGCTTCCAAAGGTTGGCTCCAGCATAAAGTATTTCTTGAATCCCGTGTCCTTGTCTTTCGTTGGGGACATACCGTTGTTGATCTTTCTGGACAGAAAGTTTCTGAAGAATCTCTCCGATCATCAAGAATCGTCACATAGAGACGTCAGGCTATTCATGATGCTCTGTTTTGCTTTCGCTTGCTTTCCAGTTTTTCTGGAGAACTTGAAGCCTATACAGTTCTTCAACAGATATGGTTTGGTGGCGTACCACGTTTACGATCCCGTGTACCTGCTGGCCTTCGAAAAACGCGCTTTTTCGACACCCTCCGCACACACGCAGCCCAAATCCGAGCCGAGCGGGAAAAGTTTTTCGGCCATTGCCAAGAACAGAAACGTGATCGTTGTCCAGTTTGAATCGTTACAGAACATGCTCCTGCGAAGGACGTACAATGGCCAACCCATAACACCGAATTTGAATTCTCTACTAGAGAAGGATTCTATCTACTTCAGCAATTACTTTCAGCAAACAGGGTCAGGAAACACTGCGGATGCAGAGTTCGTCAGCCTGACGTCGTTGCACGTGCCGGGGGATCATCCCGCGTACGAAGCGTACAGTGAAGTTCAGTTGGACGGGTTAGTTCGGACTCTCAAAACGGCAGGCTATTACACGGTTGCGATCCATGGAAACACGAAGAGTTTTTGGAACAGGGAAAGGGCTTACACATCGTTGGGATTCGATGATTTTCTGAGCTTGGAGGATTTACAGCAAGACGAGATCGTAGGTATGGGGCTGAGCGACTTTTCTCTTTATAGACAGACGGTCGAGGCCCTGAAGGAACTACCCCAACCGTTCTTTGCTTTCATCGTAACCCTGTCCAGCCACACACCGTTCATCTTGCCACAAGAGCTGAAAGCGCTCACGCTGGAAGGCAAGCACACAGACACGCTGTTTGGGAACTACCTTCAGGCAATCAACTATGCGGATCGTGCGTTTGGATATTTTCTACAACTTTTGAAAGAATCAAGATTGTACGAGAAATCAATCATCGTGGTGTACGGAGATCATGCCGGCCTGTATCCTTTCCAAAGGGAGACGAAGCTTTTGGTCAGCGAGTGGTTGAACGAAGAATACGATTTTCTCAAGGCGTTGAACGTGCCCTTGATCGTTCATATACCGGGGCTTGGAAAGTGTCACGAGGTGAAGAATGTCGGGGGACAGGTGGATTTCACTCCCACCATACTCAACTTGCTTGGGCTGAAATGCGATTTGAAATTGTACGTTGGGAAAGATCTGTGCAATGACGAAAGCTTTGTGGCTTTCAGACACCATCTGCCGGACGGTTCATTCTTCGATGGCGAAAGGTTCTTCATGGTATCTGAAGACGGTGCAATAAGAAAAAGTGTTGGCTTCGACATGAGAAGGAACGAGCCGATGCCCTACTACGAATTCCTCGATGGATACCAGCGGGCCATCAGGCAGATCGAGGTGTCGAGACATTTCTTGGAAAGCTTGAAATCGAAAGGACCGAGTAACCTTGAGGCTCGATAGGTACCTCGCGAACAGTGGTGTTGGGACAAGAAGCCAAGTGAAAAAGCTCATAAGGGACGGGCGAGTGAGGGTGAGCGGCAGGATTGTGACGGACCCATCGTTCAAAGTTAAAGAGAACGATGTTGTGGAGTGTCTGAATGAGCGTGTAGAACCACCGCGACATGTGTACCTTGTGCTTTTCAAGCCTGCCGGCTATGTTTGTGACAAAGTCGACGACGCGAATATTTTTGATCTGATAGATCATCCTAGGTCCCGAGAATTCCACGTGGCCGGAAGGTTGGATAGAGACGTCGAAGGTCTAGTGATTCTGACCACGGACGGTTGGTTCACTCATTTGTTGATCGATCCAAAGTCACGCTTAGAGCGAGAGTATCTGGTGTGGGTGGAGGGAAAGATCGACGATGAAATGAAGCGCAGGGTGGAAGTTGGGCTCAAATTGAACCAAGAACGCTTTGCGCCTGCGAAGATCGAAGAGGTGGAAGAAGGACTCGTTAGACTTGTCCTTACCGAGGGGAAATACCACGAAGTGAAAAGAATCATCACAGCGATTGGTTTGAGGTACAAAAGGATCTTACGGACCAGGTTCGAAAACATTACGTTGGAGAATCTCGTCCCCGGAGGGTATAGACACCTCAGGGACGAGGAAGTCAAAATAATCGTTCAAATCGCAACGAAGAACAGACTCAAATCACGACAGTTGAAAGGGCTATGAAAAGCTGACCAACAAAGTACGTGGAGAGTACCATGAAGTTTCTCAACGGAAGCTTCTTGACGAACTTGTCCCAAGCCAGATACGAATCAGAGAACGCGAAGAGTGTTGCACCGATCGGAATAAAGGTTCGTGCGTAGTATATCTCATGCCTTAACACGGCGAAACTCAGTGAAAGCATCGTCGCTATCATGACTGTGTAAAGGAGAACGGGGATTCTCATTTTTCCGAGATGGTTTTTTAGAAAGACGTACTGGAACAGAACGATACCGTAAACGAGGGCGAAGATCCACCAGGCACTTACTCCAAAGAGTTTAAGGAAGGCGATGGTGTAGAGTAGATGCGTCGTGAAAAATGCGAGCATGCCTTGAACGAAAAAAGAATTGAACTCCAAAAAGACGTCTCCCATCAAGCTGAAGATCAGTCCCACGAAGATGAGCCATTCTGATCCTTGCGCGTTGAGCATCGCGATCGCTCCAATTAGAACCGTTGTGAGACCTTTGAAAACGACACACACTCTGGAGCGATTCTTAAGCAAGATCGTGGTCAACATCGAGCCCAGAGAAGCAAAGAACAACCACAGGGTTAGCTTGAGTTTCATGTTCTTCATCCAACTGTACTTTCGTTCAGCATCGTTCCTTGTCCCAAAGGTGGTGCTGTCAACCTCATAGTTGAGATAGCTTACACCGCTCAAGGGTTTGTTTGAAAACATGTGGTTCCATGTGCTCACGTAAACCACAGGCTTACTGTTGAAATACTCAAACTGATCCAACGCCAGCTCGGCCTGATTGTGTAAGTTTTCAAGCTGGAAGTAAGTTTCACTGTCACAAAAGTCGTCGGGAAAATGAATTCGATCTGGGTAGAGGAAGAAGGTCTCTATATCGTAGAACCTACCCCATTTGTAGAACCTGTACAAATCGTACATCAAATCCGTCAGAGCGTTTGGATGGTCCTCGTCCCAAAAAACGATCGTGTATTCGATCCTGTCACCGTGATCGTGGACGAAAACTTCCTTGATGCCGTTCTTTCTGTCGAACTCTGGCAAGCGTAATACCAAAGCGAAAGCGTAGAATGACAACAACAAAGACAAAACGATCAGTTTTCTCAAAACCATCACTTCACCCCCAAACACAGTATGTAAGAGATGAGCCCAGCGACCAGAGGTGTTGCAACCCAGGCAAGTACAATGTTCAGGACTATTCGAGGGTTGGACAGCTTTGCACCTCTTGCGTATCCCAGACCTATCACCGCCCCAACGATCGCCTGTGAAGAAGAAACGGGAATACCGACGAGGCTGTAGACCCAAACAGTGATTGAATGAGCCAAAACGGCGATCATCCCTGAAAAATGATCCAACGCGATGATACCTTTCCCAACGGTTGCGATGACACCTTTGCTGAAACTGATCATACCCAGACCGATACAAAGACCTCCGATCAGAGCGGCCTCGGTCACGCTCAACAGATTGCCAACCAATGCACCGGTCACGTTAGCCACGTTGTTCGCTCCGAGCGCGTAACAACCATAGAAACCGACGAGCCAAGAACCCACCGTTATGAACCTGTCCTGAAGTTGAACCGATCTGATACGACGAAACAGGATGGCCAAGATCTTATACAACAAAAAACTTATCACAGCCGCACCCGTCGGCGTGAGCACCCACACAACAACGAACTTCAACATGGGTGCCCAATTGACGTTTTCAAAGCCGAACCTGAATATGTTGGTTCCCACGATACCACCGAACACAGCCTGAGAAGTCGAAACTGGGAATTTGAGAACTGTCATGATGGTGACCGTCGACGCTGCAGAGAGGACCGCCAAAGCGCTGTCGAGCACCAGCCCGGTGGTGATACTCGAGACGTTCATGAGGCATTTAGATCCGCCCACGACCGCCCCGAGGACCACGAAAAGAGAGCCAAAGATCATGGCAGGTTTGTGAGGTATCAACCCGGAAGCAATCGTTGGACCGAAGACGTTTGCTGCATCGTTGGCTCCGAGTGACCAACCTAAGAAAACCGATGGAAGAAGGTACCACCACACATGCCAACACTCCCGTTGAAAGTATTACGATACTGTAGTAGATCTTACAGAAAAACGGGCTTTCGTTGCAACAGCAAGGTTGTTTCTATAATATCTTGGAGGGATCGAAGATTGATTTACGGAATCATCCTTGCAGGTGGCAGCTCACAGAGGTTCAGAAGAGATACGCCAAAACAGTTCATCGATTTGGCAGGCAAACCCATTCTGCTCTGGAGTATCTCGACGTTCTCAAAGATCAGGGATTTCAGAAAGCTGATCATAGTGTTGCCGGAACGATGGTTTGAATTTGGCAAGAAGATCGTGCTCTCACACCTTGAAGATGAAAGATTAGAGTTCGTAGTCGGCGGTTCCACGAGAACCGAATCGCTGCTGAAAGGTCTCATGTTCGTGAAAGAGAACTATGGAGTGCAGGATGACGACGTGGCAGTGACGCACGATGCGGCGAGGCCCTTCGTGAAGTGCGAGGATATAGTGTCAAGTATCAAGATGTGTGAGAAATCATCGGCTGCGACGCTTGCTTTACCAGCAACTGAAACCGTTGCGATCTGCGAGAAGGACATGATAGTAAGCCTCACCGATCGAAAACGTACCTTCATTGTTCAAACACCTCAGACGTTCAAAATAAAGACTTTTCTTGAACTCTTTGAACGACTCACGGAAGTGCAAAGAGCGAGTTTGACCGATGCGACGGGTGTCTTTGTCATGAACAACGTACCCGTATCGATCGTGGAAGGTGGTCCAAGAAACGTCAAAGTTACGACGGAGCTCGACTTATTGATCGCCGAAGTGATCGCTAGAACTCTTTCAGAGTGAGGTGCGGACGAAACCTCCGTCTACCCTCAGCGTCGTACCGGTTATGTAGGAGGCACGTTCACTCGCGAGGAAAGCCACAGCAGCTGCGATTTCTTCTGGCTTGCCCAAGCGTTTCACATCGTTTTCCTCGGCCATCTGTTTCATGACCTCCTGTTCGCTCTTCTGCATCCTCGTGGCAGCCTCTTTGATCAGATGCTCGAGTCTCTCGGTCATGGTGTAACCAGGCGCCACGCAGTTGAAAGTGATGTTGTATCTGGCGTACTCTCTGGACAAAGACTTCATCAAACCTGCTATGGCCATCCTGAGTGAGTTGGAGAGAAGCAAACGTGGCAGTGGTTCAAAAACCGAGACCGATGTTATGGCGATCACTCTGCCCCATTTTCTTTCAATCATGTCGGGTAAGAAGGCGTTGATCAACCTGACGGTGCTCATGATTAAAAGATCGAAAGCTAAATACCAATCTTCGTCGCGCAGCTCGAAGAAATCCCCGACCTTCGGTCCTCCAGAATTGATGATCAGCACATCCACCTGACCGACGGCCTTCTTCAGCTGCTGTATGTCTTCAGCCTTCGAAAGGTCTGCATCGAAGCCAAAGACCTTCGCAGAATACTGAGTCGCGATCTGTTTGGCGGTCTCTTTTGACTGGTGTCGCGCGACGATGAAGACCGTCGAACCTTCCTTGGAAAACTCCTCTGCAATGGCTCTCCCAATGCCTCGAGTCCCACCGCACACCAGCACTCTTTTGTCCGATAACTTGAGATCCATTCAGTTCACCCCAAGACTATTTTCTCACATCCCAGACAAACTCCCTGATAACAGACCTCTCATGAAGAGCTTTCCAAGAAAGATGTAGACGATGAGCGTCGGGAGGGCCGTCATGAGCGCTCCAGCCATTTGAACGTTCCACTCGACGAAATAGCTGCCGGCCAAATTGTTGAGCGCCACGGTTATTGGTTGAACAGATGGGTTGGGTGTGACGACGAGACCGAAGAGGAAATCGTTCCAGATCGACGTGAACTG
>JAPYWY010000166.1 GCA_028276125.1 Pseudothermotoga sp. | reverse complement strand
TCATAGCGAACACCAAATCGAAAATTTTCAAAGATATGTGCCCAAGTATGATGACAGCACTCAGAGTTACAGGTCTAAGGAGTGGCAGAACGATATATCGGTACAGCTGAAAGACGTTTGCACCGTCCAACTGGGCTGCTTCGTACAGTTCGGTGGGGATCGATCTTATACCTGAAAGATAAAGGGCCATCACGTAGCCCGACATTTGCCAAACGGCAGCAATCACTACCGCTTTGATTCCTATGTTCGGATCGGTGTACCATCCACTTTTCAGAAACCCAAGACCCACCTTTTCCAACAACCAGTTCAGTCCAACGCTCTCCCCACCCGTGCCAGGATTCAGTATCCATCGCCACACCACACCGGTGACAACGAACGACACAGCCATGGGGAACAAATAGACTGTTCTGAAGAAACCCTCGAAGCGAACCTTCCTGTCGAGCAGTATGGCGAGCAACAACCCTATGCCTATACTCGCGATCAGAAACAGGATCGTGAAAATGAGAGTGTTTTTCATGGATATGATGAATCGAAAGTGCTGAAAAAGCCTGCTGTAGTTACGAAGGCCAACGAAGGTGAAATCTGGGAAGACGTCCCGCCAGTTCACCATCGAAACCCAGCCTGTCCAACCAATGAATCCGTAGATGAAGATTCCAACCAGGATCAAAGAAGGAAGAATAAAAAGAATCGCGACGATTCTGTCTGTTTTCACTATTCACCAGCCCTCCGTAAAAACGAGGGGTGGGGGAGCAAGCCCCCCACCCTCACGAGTCATCACTGTGGAACGCCCTGAGCCTTGGCTATACTGACGAGAGCTTTCTGGGTTGTCTTCACATCTGGGCGAGCAACGAACAATGAGATGACGTCCTTGAAGTCGGTAACCCAGCTCTCAGATGCTGCCGCTCCATGCATGACGCTCGGCACTATCTCGTGCTTGAGCCAATCCTCCATCGCGGACCTCTGATACTCTGGGAACAAGTTCTTGTCGATGTCCGTCCTGGCGGGGATGGAGCCCTTCTTGATGTTGAACGCAAGCTGTCCTTCTTTGGAACCCAAGACTCTCAGGAAGTTGACCACATTCTCCCTGTTCTTTGCACCCTTTGGCAGACCGAAGCTGTCGGACAGTGCGTCGAATATTCCGTCGTTACCAGGTGCGAGGACCCAGCCGAAGTCGTAAAAGTTCTTCGCGTAGAAGTAACCGACCGCCCAGTCACCCATGATGTTCATCGCTGCTTTGCCTTCGACGATCAAAGCGCAAGCTTCGTCCCAAGTTCGAGCAGCATGATCGGAGTTCACATATTGAAGCATCTTGGCAAAGGTTTCAAGCGCATCCGTGACCCTCGGATCCGACCATTTGGTCTTACCGTTCCAGAGTCCCCTGTAACCCTCTGCTCCAAGTTTTCCGATCAAAACCGCTTCGAAGGCGTGTGCAGCTTCCCATCCATCCTTGGTACCGAGGGCCAACGGAATGATGCCGTGCGACTTGAGAACCTCGGCAACTTGGAAGAACTCGTCGAACGTCTTCGGTGGTTTGAGACCGTACTTCTCGAAAATCTTCTTGTTGTACCAAAGCACGTTGGCTCTGTGGATGTTGACCGGCACAGACCAATATTCACCGTTGTAAGACACGATGTCCAGAATGCCCTTGGGCATCACTTTGTCCCATCCTTCCTCTTTGTACAGGAACGTGATCGGCTCCATGAACCCTGTCCTGACCCACGTATCGATGAGCTCGTGTCCCGCGTGGACCTGGAACGTGTCGGGTGGATCTCCTCCGAGCATTCTGGTTTTCAGCACCGCCTTTGCCTGTGCACCCGCGCCGCCAGCCACGGTCGCATTGATGATCTCCACACCTGGATACAGTTTACTGTAAATGTTGAAGAGTTCCTGGAGACCTTCCGCCTCTCCACCTGCAGTCCACCAGCTGAAGATCTCGATCTTAGCTGCGAACACTGCCACGACCAGACTCATCGCGATGAGCAGAACCAACCTACGCCACATAACCACACCTCCCCTTGAGATTTGTGCACCTCACCCTGCCAGATCTTCGATAAGTTTGTTTATCGCCATCACGTTGCAACCAAGAAGAGAAGCAGAAACGTTTTTGAGCAAGTTGTCTCTAAAAACGATGCCTTGAAGAAAACCGTAATCATCGAGCCTGGCCAGTCGTTCTTGAATTGTAGAACCAAACGTTTCCCGGTGCGTGCGTCTATTGGTCCTCGCAAAGTACTCTTTCTGCTCGATCAGCCCCTCTCTCAGCAGTTCATCGATCATACGCCAGACGGCACTGCTCGCAAGACCCGTTTTCGTGACCAAGTCCGTCCTGCTGCATGGCCGGTGTTCCAGCAAGTAGCTGAGGATCATCTGTTTTTTCATGCTTTTCATAGCTCTTGGGTCCAGTTTCCTGATGTTTTTCACTTGGTTTTCCCTCGCGCTCGCAGATGTGGGTAAATCTTTCTCGAAAAGATAATCCCTTATATAATGAACCAGGTTTAACCAAAACATGCAAGTCTCGTCATACCCGATCGTGGAACTGTAAGAGCAGATTTCCACGTTTTGATCCCGCTACACTACCTCGCCCGTAATTTTTCGCTCCATTGCTTGTGATTTCTCACTCTTACTCTTTTCTATGGAATCGCTTCGACAGCAACAAACAGAACGACTGAGGGAGAAAAACACGATGACACAATCAATCAACGAGGAGGCTTGCGGCGTGATAGAATCGATTTGAGCAATCTTTCGGTGGAGGGTTTCCTGCATGGACAAGATCGCCTTCGTGGTGGACAGCACTGCCGATTTTCCGTTGGGTTGGAAGCCACCTTTGGATTTGTACAAGTTGCCGCTCCGTGTCATCATCGATGGGAAAGAATACCGTGACGGTGTGGACATCGATGCGGACAAGCTCTGTTCACTCATGAAAGAACACCACAGCGTTTCAACCTCGCTACCGAGCGCTGAGGATATAATCAAGTTGTTCGAAGAGATAAAAAACAAGTACGATCAAATCTTTGTCGTAACGCTTTCACAGAAACTGAGTGGCACCTACAACGCGATCAGAATGGTCATCGAGAATTTCAATCTGCGAAACTTCCTCCTTTTCGACTCGAAAGCCGTCAGTGGAAAGATCTTCTACATCGTGGCGAGACTCATGAAAGATGTCTTGAACGGCAAAAGAATATCTCAGCAAAACGTTACCGACTACGGGAGAGAGTGCGAGATGTTTTTCTTGCTCGAATCTCTCGAGTACCTCAAAAAAGGAGGAAGGATCGGAAAGTTGTCGCTTTTCCTTGGAAAGTTGCTGCATCTAAAGCCCGTTCTGAAGATCAACAGAGAGGGAGAGGTGTCCAAAGCAAGCGTTGGGATGAGTCAAGAAGACGCCATAGCGAAACTCGTCAACATGGTAGCGTCTTTTGTCCAGAAGTGTCCCGACTATCTCTTGTACGCTGGCTACGGTGCGATCCACATGAAAGAAAAGGTTGAACAGATTCTGGCGAAGTTCAAAAGGTGCGACGGCATCGCGAGGGTCGGTGCGACGGTGTTGGCACACACGGGTCCGGAAGTGCTCGGCGTTCTCGTGGGCAAAGCTTTTTGAGGCTGGAGAGTGTACTGAGACTTCCGAGAAACACGTCGGCTTCCGTGTATCAAAACAGTTGAGATTGTGCCGCTTGTTTGTAGGATGACCGAAAGACTGTTGCCTCAGGCGTCGTTCTCCAAAGCTGAGGAACACAAAAATGAATCTTCGTCCGAGCGCTGGTATGTGTTTGGTGGGCGAGATAATGTCACTGGGTGTCTTTTGCAGTTTTAGCTGTCGAGACGGCGAGTACTCATTCAGGAGAATCTTTTCAGGATGTACTCTTCAAATATGGGATCGATGATTTCGTAGTTTCCACGGGAGAGCTTTTCGACAAATCCAAGTTCAATGAGTTTTTTCACAGTCTTGTTCGCGATGCTCGGATTTGGAATCTCAAACTCTCGGAGTGCCTCAATGCTGAAGATATCTTTGTTGGAAGCGATCATGATCAAGACCTTGCGTACGTATTTCTGCCCGAGCACATCGAGTGCCATATCGTAGGTGTGTCTTTCACGAGATATGAGTTGATTCAGTGCCTCGCCTAAATCCTTTTCCGTCGCTTCCTTCAAGCACGTGTTCCAAAGTTCATAAGCCATGACCTGAACATAGTACGGATGACCTTTGGTGATTGCATAGAATCTTTCCGCAATGCTGGATGAAATACGTTTGCCAGAACCTTCGAACTTCCTCACCAGGTAATCGGTTACCTTTTCTTTTGGTAGGAAGGATCTCAGATCAAGTTTGACTCCACAATGATACATGAGACCTTTTGACTGGAAAAAGAGCTCTTCTATCATGTGCCGTATCGAACTTGAGAATACAAAGATCACATTTGGTGTGGTTTGGAAAAATCCTCTGATCGAGCCTGGAAGTTTTTCAGAAACCGTTCTGTACGCCT
>JAPYWY010000279.1 GCA_028276125.1 Pseudothermotoga sp. | reverse complement strand
TGGAAGGACCTTCAAAGTTGGATCATAACGTGTGCAAAATATCGTGGTTCTCGGATTGAGAACTGTTCCGCTGTGCCACACTTCACAGAGGCAGTACAAAAACCACTGAGGATCACATCTTGTGGCGGACAGGCTGATTCTTTCCATAATGGTTTGTGCAAGATTTTGAGAGGTGATGGTTTTGGTAGCCGTGGTTGATCTGGGTTCGAACTCTTTCATACTCTTGGTTCAGCACGAAGGTGAAACGCTACTGGAGGAAGTCTACGAAGTTGGTTTGAAGTCCATCGAAGACGAAGATGAAGCCTTCGAAGTGGCAAGCCGAGTGGTGTCTCAGATCAAAGCCAAGGTTTCAGACATACCCATTCACGTTTTCGGTACGGCGATCTTTCGAGAAAGACCACGTCTGTTCGAGAGGATCGTTCGAGAGTTTGAATTGAAAGGCGAAATACTCTCTGAAGAAGACGAAGCTTATTTCACCTACATGAGCGTGGATCCGAACTTCGAGAAGGACATCACCGTGTTCGATCTGGGTGGTGGGAGTCTTGAGATTGTGAAAAAGGATTGGTTCGTGAGTCTTCCGCTCGGAACACACGTTCTGAACAATCTCTTCGATCTGTCACTTCCAACGATCCAGCAGTTCGAAGATGCCCTGAGACACGTTGAAGGAATGCTTCCTTCTTTCACGAATCCCGTCGGCGTTGGAGGATCTTTCGTCGCGATTGCCTCGATGAGGATGGGAAAGTGGGATCTGAAGGCGGTGGAAGGTTTCATTCTGAGTCAACATGACGTGGAAGCGGTGATCCAACAGTTGAAGGGAAAGACTTACGAACAGGTGCGCAGTTGGAAGATCATACCGATCGGGAGGGAAAGGACCATCGTTGCAGGTTGTGTCGTTGCGCTCGCTATAACGAAGCGCGAACCAGTAAAGGTTTCAACAAAAGGTTTCAGACACACCCTTGCGAGGATGTTAGAGGAGGGAGGAATACAGAGACCCTGGCTCAGGCGTGGCTGAAATTTGTGGCATGGTTCTCGATCGGTTGGGACCTGACAGCAGGAAAAAATTCTTTGAGGAGGTTTCTTCGAAGCTGGCGTGCCCGGGGAGATTTGAACTCCCGGCCTCCAGATCCGCAGTCTGGCGCTCTATCCAGCTGAGCTACGGGCACGCGCTGGCGGAGAGGGAGGGATTCGAACCCTCGGTGGAGGAATTCCCTCCACACTTGCTTAGCAGGCAAGCGCCTTCGACCACTCGGCCACCTCTCCGAATCGTTCCCGTCGAGAAGCTGAGAGCTTCCGTGCTGGCCTATATATTTTAGCACACGTCCACGATGTGCTGTCAACCCCGATAGTTTTATGAAATTGCGAGCAAACAGTGAGACTTAAATCTTTCGAGCCGGTGAGTTCATTTGTTGGTTGGAATGTTGTTAACTCTTTTTGATGTTCAGCTTCGTATGTATCGTTATGGGAGCGCTCTCAAGGAAAGTGGACCGTTTGAACGGTTGGCTTCGTACATGGGCGTTGGTCTAAGTTCTTGGTTCGTGGTGAAAAAGATCTGTTCAAAGGATGATGTGAACGCGCTCCCGAAAGTTGAGATGGATCAGTGATGGAAGAAACTGATTGAGGATCAGAGAAAATGGTGCAATGTGAAGAGAACAAAGCCCCAGAGATGGGGCTTTTTTGTCTTGGTGTGATCTTTCACCTTGCCAACTTCAACAGGAGTCTCACGGCGGGATTGAACAGCTTCGGTGGTTGATACATTCCACGTTTCGCCTCTTCGAACAGTTCGATCGACTTCTTCACGTGGTATTCGATCATCTTTCTTCCTCTTTCGGGATCGGCCAGAGAAGGATCGCCAAGATAGTAAGGGTTTTGTTGATCACTGATCCAATCGATCGTGACCGCCAGACTCTCGGCTTTGAGAAATCTCAAGAGTTTGCCGAGAAAGGTTTCTCTACTTGGAAAGTATCGTGGAAGATCTTTCGTTCTCACCAAGTCTGGGTTCGTATGAAGCATCAATGAAGTTTCGTTCGTGCCCGCGTGAAGGTCTTTCGCATCGCCGTTCATGCCTGGTGGAATTCCGATCTCTTTTGAATCGTTCAGCATGTCTTGAAAGATGTGAAGGAATGGTACGACCAAGTTGAAACCGTGCTTCTCTTTCAACTTCCTCGAAGCCTCAGCGAGTGCGAGCTGGTGTCGTGGACCTCCATGGTTGTCGAAGATGATCCAGTGTTTGAAGTTCATTTTCGCAAGGTGAGTGCCAACCTCGAAGATGAGTCTTTTGAACGTTCCATAACTCAGCCAGATGGAACCGAAGACGGGTTGTGCGTCGCTACCGAGAGGAATCTCAAACAACTTCACAACTTCGTGATCCTTTTCAAGAATCTGACAGGTTTCTTCCATCACCCTTCGCGCTATGAAAACATCGGTTCCTAAAGGAAGATGTCTCCCATGCGTCTCGATGGGAGACACGACCGAAACGAAAACAGTCTTTTCTCTGTTGAACTTCGAAACTTCCTCACACGTGAGCGAAAGATAATCCTTCACT
>JAPYWY010000278.1 GCA_028276125.1 Pseudothermotoga sp. | reverse complement strand
ATGGTGAATCCCAATCATCACTATGGACCGAATCCGGAGGGCTACGAGTATTCCAAGTGGGGGACTTACCACAGGGCGAACTACGAGGCCATCGGCGTGGACAGGTCTTCGAAGGGAACCGGCTTCACGTTGCAGTATCACTCACCCTGGAGAGAGATCTTCGACAGCATCGAGACATGTCCAGAAGAGCTCTTGTTGTTCTTCCATAGAGTTCGCTACGACCACAAAATGAAATCAGGCAAGACTCTGATCCAGTCGATGTATGATTTGCACTTCGAAGGCGTCGAACAAGTCGAAGAGTTCTTGAAGGCATGGCAACAGCTCGAGGGAAAGATCGATCCAGTGAAATATAAGCGTGTGCTGCAAAGATTGATGACCCAGCTGGAGCACGCCAAGGAGTGGAGGGACGTAGTCAACACGTACTTCTACAGAAAGACGGGGATAAGCGATGAACGTGGGAGAAAGATCTATCCTTGAGCGTTCAGAACTGTTCATCTTCAACGGAGATCGAGCTTAAGCGACTGGGCGAGCGAGCTCATTTCGTTTTTGCTGCTTCTTCTACCTCTTTCTTTTACCGCCAAACAGTCATCGCTCAAGAACGTGCCGAACGTGAGACTAACCGAGTCCAATTTTTTCCTGGCCAGCGGATGCGAATCGTGCTCTGTGTAGATACGCTCGCGTAGCCTGAGTGGAACAATTTTGTCCAATATCTTGACATTTTCGCAACGACATGATATAACATGTTATGATGAGTGCGGGCAGGCAGAAACCCATGTACAAGGTTGTCAAGGAGTACCTGCTGGGCAAGATAAAAACTGGTGAGCTTTTGCCGGACGATCGAGTTCCGTCCGAAAAAGAGCTCATGGAGATGTTTCAAGTCAGCAGGATCACCGTGAGGAAGGCGATAGACGAACTCGTGATCGAGGGTTATCTCTACAGGCTCCAGGGTATAGGAAGTTTCGTGCGAAAGAGGGAAGAGCACGAAAGAGCATCAAACTTGATCGGGATCTTCCTGAGCTCAGCATCGGATTTTCTCAGCGTCGGGATACTCAGAGGCATAGAACAGCACATTTCTGGGTTGGGGTTCCACGCCGTGGTTCAGTTTGCAGATGAGAACGGTTCTTCCGAGAAAGAAAAGTTCGAGAGGCTGTTGGAGCTCAACGTGGCGGGCTTCATAGTCTTTCCACACGTCAGCACTCCACAGAACGAGTTGGTGAAAAGGCTCGTCGTCGAGAAACGTCCAATCGTGTTCGTTGACAGGACCGTGGAAGGATTGGATGGCTATTCCGTCGAATCGGACAACCGAAAAGGTGCCTACGACGTGACCAAGCATCTGATCGAGGTACACGGATACAAGCGCATCGCATTCGTCACGTGGGAGAAGTCGAAGGTGAGCAGTGTGAGGGACAGATTTCAAGGCGCAACCTTGGCCTGCAGCGAAGCGAACGCCAGTTTGGCGCTGGTCGAAGCCGAAAGAGGCAAGGTCAAAGAACTTTGCCACAAATTGAAAGACTTCGATGCGATCTTCGCGTGCACGGACCTGCTTGCGGTTGAAATCATGTCAGGTCTACAGATGCATGGTGTTCAGGTTCCAAGGGACATAGCAGTGGTGGGGTTCGACGATCTACCTTTCAGTGTTTTCATTCAGCCGAGCTTGACGACCGTAAGGCAGTATCCTGAACGAATGGGAGAAAAGGCTGCCGCAATTCTGTTTTCACTCTTGAGTTGGGGCGAAATTCCCATCAAAAAGCATTACGTTCCAACGAAATTGATCGTGAGAAATTCGTGTGGATGTGGGGAGCACCATCATTCCTGAGGGGGGTGTTACTGTGAGGAAGTGGCTGGTGGCCGTGCTGGTGTCGATCATGGTAGTCTTCGCGCTCGGACAGAAAGTAACGATCATCGCCAACGCCATCAAGGGTGGTAAGAACACGCAGGTGGTTGACTGGTTCGAAAAGTACATTCCCGAGATTGAGAAGGATCTGGGCATCACGGTTGAGTTGATCCAGACGGGTATCAAGGACGAGGACTTCAAGGCAAGGATCGTTCTGGACATCAAAGGTGGCGGCGGAGCGGACATACTGTGGATCGATGGCTTCTGGGTGCCCGAGTTCGTCGAAGCTGGGTATCTGAGGCCCATCGACGACATACTTGCCGAGATACCCGCGTGGAAGTACTACTACGACTCGATGAAAGCGATGGGAAGCTACAAGGGCAAGACTTACTTGGTACCGGCGAGCACCGATGTCAGAATGATCTACTACAACAAAGAGCTGTTCAAGAAGGCAGGCATCCCTGTACCGTGGCAGCCGAAGAGCTGGGAGGATATCATCAAGACGGCGAGGATCATCAAGGAGAAGCTACCGGGCGTGATACCCATTCAGCTCAACGCGGGCACCGAGATGGGTGAGGCGACCACGATGCAGGGTTTCTTCATGGTCTTGCTCGGCGCTGGCGGCAACCTGTACGATTGGCAGCTGGGTAAATGGATCATCAAGAGCAGTGCCTTGAGAGACACGCTGAATTTCTACAAACAGATCTATGTGGACGAAA
>JAPYWY010000277.1 GCA_028276125.1 Pseudothermotoga sp. | reverse complement strand
TATGAGGAAGAACCACGCCGCGCTCGAAGTAAGGAATCTTTTCACCATCCTCACCTCAGTACGAGACCTCTTCACTTTTAGAGATCTTCATCTGCAGATAGCTGAGAGACATGATTATCAACAACAACAAAACGCTCATCGCACTGGCTCTGTCTATCCGATGATCCCTTATCGCCGTGTTGTAGATGCTCAGGGCGACCACATCTATGGGTTTCAAAGGTGCACCTCCTTGAACGAAAAGATACTGCGTGCTGAAAGTTCTGAGGCACTGTATCGTCGTCATGACACAAACCAAGAGCGTGGTGGGCTTTATCAAGGGCAGTGTGATGTACCAAAAATCTTGCCACTTGGTCGCTCCATCGATCGTCGCAGCCTCATGAACAGATCTCGGCACGCTCGCCATCCCAGCGACGAAGATGATCGTGAAATAACCCACGTATTTCCAGAAATAAACGATGATCGTTGCCAACCTGAGCATGTTCTCGTTCGCCAGCCAGCGGTAATCCACACCTTTAGTGTTCAACAAGAAGTTGAGAAACTGGTTGGCTAATCCTCTGGGATCGAACATCAAAAGCCATATAGATGCTGCCACGACCGACGAAAGCACCGCCGGTGAGTAGTAAACCATCTGCAAAAATCTCTGCAATCTTTTTCGACTAACAATCAGCGCAGCAAAGGCCAAACTGAGCACGACCATGGGCACGGAAGTACCCGCAGCGAATATGAAAGTCGCCTTGAGAGAGTTCCAGAACGATTCAGACGTGAAGAGATAAACGTAGTTGGACAGACCCACGAAACGCGGTGGCTTCAAAGACAAAAGATCTTTCCTGTGAAAACTCATCCATATTGCATACAGAATGGGATAAAGATTGAAAATTGCGAAGAAGATGATCGCTGGAACGGTGAAGATGAAACCCCAAAGGGCTTTCTTTCTCTCAACACCTCTCACATTGCACACCTCACTCAAGAGCCACAAGAAGAAGGGTGGGAGCGCCCACCCTTCGTATCATTCCTCCTTGAGCAAGTCGTTGGCTTTCTTCTTCAGAGTCTTCAAAGCGTCTTCAACTGTGGTGTTCGTGAGCATCACTGATTCCACAGCTTCTTTGATCAACTGCTCGAGCTGGGGACCCTTCGGATGTAACGGAACTATGTGTGACTTCGCCATGTCTTCGAGGAACACTTTAGAGTACGGATAGTTCTTGAAGGTATCTGATTCGACGAAGTCCTTCTTTGGTTGTATCAAACCGACCTCGATCAAGTACTCTTCTGGATGGCTCAACATGTACGCGATGAACTTCCAGGCCCATTCTTGTTTTTCTTTGGAGCTTTCCGCGTTCACCATGTAGTAGTGACCGTAATAGTTGCACCTGACGTCCTTGACGGCGTTCTCGAAGACTGGGAACGGAACGACCATCCATTCTTTGCTCTCGTAGAACTGTGGATTTTCCGCCTTGATCCTGAGTATCTGGTACAGTCCAGACAGACACATGGTCACCGTGTTGTTGTCTTTGTTGAAGTCCTTTCTCGCAGGGGTGTAGGTGGGTGAACCGAGGTTCTTCCCGTTCGGTCCCCACTCTTTGAAGAACCTCAGCACCTTGAGCCACGCTTCGTCGTTGATGATCGCAGTCTTCCCGTCTTCACTGAGCAACGCGCCACCAAGTTGTTCAACCATGGGCAACATGAAGGTCAGATAGTAAGGATATCTGAAATCGAAGCCCCTTCTCTTGAGGATCTGACCTTCCCTTATGACCAACTTTTCACTGACTCGCACCATGTCTTCCCACGTCTTTGGATAGTCCTTCTCAGGATCCAGGCCGACCTCTCTGAAGTACTTCTTGTTGATGAACACGCACCAGTTGGTGAGCTCCAGCGGTAGGCCGTAGATCTTACCTTTGTACGTTACGGCGTCCAAAGTTCCCTCGACGTACATCTGTCTGAGCTCGTCGTAATTCTTCAATCCCAACGCACTCAGGCTCACGGGTGCGACGCGCTCGTTCACTATGTACGGGTATGCGTCTTGAATTTCTATGTTGAAAATGTCGGGCCCTTTGCGTGCGGCGAAGGCTGTGAGAACGACTTCCTTGATCTTCGCCGAAGGATAAGTCACTCGTGTGATCTTGACGTTCGGATACATCTTTTGAAACTCTTGAATGTAGCGTTCCTCCAGAGGCGTTCTGTTGGGATCTTCGTGGGTCCAAAAGATGATTTCGATCTGAGAGGCATAAACGATTGTGGAAACTATCAGCGCAACTAAGATCAACCACCTCACAAAATCACCCCCTTGGCTTTCTGACGTAATAATTATACGACTTTCCCATGCCAAATTCATTCTTCAATCGGACATCCTTTAAAGTTCTGCGCTAAGTACTCACCAATTTGATATCTTAGCTTCTTATAAAGTTCTGATTCTCTGAGACAAAAATTCGATGGCCCTTGAACACGTTCTTGAAACCTTTACCTTCACGACACAGAAAGTTGTTGACAGTCTTCCAGGGGTGAGATAAAATCATTGAAAACAATTTGAGTGGGTGAAGATATTGATGCGAGGCTGGAGAGAAACTGAATT
>JAPYWY010000276.1 GCA_028276125.1 Pseudothermotoga sp. | reverse complement strand
GGCTTCTCCGACACGTTGCCTGCCACGATGGACGACATGATCAGACACACGCAGGCAGTCAGGAGGGGTGCACCGGACGCGTTCATAATCGGTGACATGCCCTTCCTTTCTTATCAATGTTCGCAGGACGAGGCGATCAGGAACGCTGGAAGGTTCTTGAAGGAAGGCGGTGCGAACGCGGTCAAGCTCGAGGGAGGTTCCAGCTTCGCACCTTTGATAAGAAGAATGGTGGAGAGCGGAATTCCCGTGATGGGCCATCTGGGTCTCACGCCACAATCTGTGAACGTCTTTGGAGGCTACAGGGTCCAGGGTAAAGACGAGAAGGTCGCGAAGAAACTCTTGGAAGATGCCAAGGCGCTCGAAGAAGCTGGAGTCTTTGCGATCGTGCTGGAGATGGTGATAGAAGAGGTGGCAAAGGAAATCACCGAGAGCGTGAAGGTGCCAACCATAGGCATAGGCTCGGGCAGATACTGTGACGGACAGGTACTCGTGTTGCACGACGTGCTCGGTTTGAACCCTGCGTTCTTACCGAAGTTTGCGAAGAGGTACGCGAATCTTTACGAAACTTCGCTCAAGGCGATCTCTCAGTACGTGCAAGAAGTTAGAACGAAAGAGTTCCCATCGGAGGGAAACGTCTTCAAGCTGGGAGGAGACTGAATGAAGATCCTTCACACGTCGGACTGGCACGTGGGACTGCAGTCATGGGTTGGTTCCAAGGCTGTGGACAGACTCGAAGAGATCAAACGGGTTCTACATTTCCTCGTGGACGTTGCGGAAAAAGAGAGAGTCGATCTCGTGCTCATCGCGGGAGACGCGATGCACAGCAGAATCAATCCAAGGATCGAGGCTTTGAACGTTCTCAGTGAGGTGATGACGAGGTTCGCTGCGATCGCTCCCACATTCTTGGTCTTCGGAAACCACGATTGGCAAGGTTTGAACTGCTGGAGGAATTTTCAGCTGAAAAACCTTCACATCATCGACAAGCCAACCACGATCGAGCTCGAGGATGTGGTTTTGTCCTTTCTACCGTACAGCGATTATCAAAGACTTCTCGGCGTGACTAAAGATCCGATCTCAGCCATGAGAGAGCTTTTGGATTCTTACCTCAACGATTTCAGAGCACGCATCATACCGAGCAAGGCGAACGTGCTCGTTGCGCACACGATGCTGGAAGGTTGCTTCGAATCGGAGAGGGAGAACGCGATACTGTACGATCTCAAACCCAGCAGTTTCCCAACGGGTTTCGACTACGTGGCGTTGGGTCACTTGCACAACCAGATGCAAGTTTTGCAGCAACCGATCGGTTGGTACTGTGGCTCACCGATAGCCCTTGACTTCGGTGAAGAGAAGGATGTGAAGGGTGCACTGCTCATCGAGATTTCGCAGAGGACCATCGTCAAACCAGTGAGGACACCCCACGTGGCTCTGAGGACCTTCGAGTACGAGGACTACAGCTTGTTGAATTTGAACAGGCTCGAATCCGAGCTCGAAAATTTCTCTGGTTACGCGCGTGTACTGTTCCGATGCGTTCCATCCAACGAGGTGAGGAAACATTTGCTCGAACGCTACGAATCCGTCGTGAAGGTGGAATTCGAGACGGATTGGCAACAAGAGAGCGTCGACAGACCAGTGGAGAAGAAGAGTTTGATCGAAATGTACAGAGACTACGTGAGGCAAAGATATCCAGACTTCGAGGAAGAGATGGTCAAGATGGTTGAACAACTGCTGAGGGAGGTCGAGCAATCTGAGACCACTCAGGATTGAGATAGAGAACTTTCTCGGTATTGAGGAGTGTGTGCTCGATTTTAAAGATGGTGTGTTCCTCATCGTCGGACAGAACGGTGCGGGAAAGTCTTCACTGCTCGAAGCGATTGTCTTTTCTCTGTACGGCGTGGGCGTTCGATACGGTAAGAGGAGTCCCCTCGACTACGTGAGGTCTGGGGCCGAGTATTGTCAAGTGAAGTTCTCTTTCCTGAGGAAAGGGAAGAAGTACGAAGTCGTGAGACGTGTCAGGACGAAAGACAGGTCGAGCGAAGCATTGCTCTTGGTGAACGACAAGGTTGTGGCCTCTCAGCGCAGTTTGGTGGACGAGAAACTCAAAGAGGTCATGGAGGCGAGTTATGAGAGCTTCATAAGCACCTTCTTCCTGCCGCAGGGTATGGTTTCAAGCTTGCTCACTGCGACGCGCGCAAAGATAAACGAGGTTGTTTTCGATGTGTTGTTCGAGAAGAAGAAGCTCGCGAAGATCATCGAGAAAGTGAGCGACGCTTTCAAAGACGCTCAGCGCGAGAGGGACGAACTTTTGCGAAGAGTCAACGAAGTGAAAGACGAGATCGAAAAACTGGACTTGGACATCAAAGAAACACCTCTCGATCTTCTGGAGAGTGAGATCAAGAAGTTGGAAGGGCAGATATCCCTGAAAGAAGAAGAACTCAAGAGTGTCGAACGCGATCTACAGATTCATTCACAGACAGAGGCTATCGAAAAAACGTTGCGTTCCAAAATCGACGAGAGAAAAAAGCTTTTGACCTTGCTCGAGGAGGAGAGGAAGATATCCGCAGCCAAGTC
>JAPYWY010000275.1 GCA_028276125.1 Pseudothermotoga sp. | reverse complement strand
ATAGAAGAAGAAAAGAAGCGGAGATCTTGAAGCACTTCGGCAATCCAAAACCGAAGGATGAAAAAGAGGCCAAGATACTGGTCACAACACAAGTTGTGGAAGCATCTTTGGACATAGATGCGGACTGCCTATTCACGGAAATCTGTCCGTTGGATGCCTTGATCCAACGAATGGGAAGGGTGATAAGAAGATGCATTTACGTGAACGGAAAGGTTTTGAACAAAAGTGATGAGAGAGAGTACCAACTGGATCAAGAAATAATAAAGCTCTACGACGGATCAGAACCGAACGTCTTCGTGTGGGTATTCAAAGAAGGATATCAATCCGGTGGAGGTGCTGTTTATTCGAAAGATCAAATTGAGCAGACAAAAGAGACCATCGAAAAGGAGGTCCGTCGAACAGCGGAAATGTCCGAATTTTGCAAGTACAAGATCGTCAGCAATTATTACGACTCCTTGAGAAAGTCTAAAAAGTATCTGGACGAGTTCTACAAGACCATCGAGATACTGAACGCTGGTTTCATGTCCGAGAGAAAAAGCGAAGCTTTTCAAATATTCAGAGAGATTTACTCGATACCAGTGATACCGGAAAGCTCAGAGAAGCATTTCGTCAGAGAAATCGAAAAATACTCTCAAAAGGATAGTCTCAGTTACTCCGATTTCAAGCTGAAAGTCTTGTCTCACTTCGTTGTGAACGTAGATGCACGAAAGTACGTCACCAATAAAGCGATCTCTCTGCGTCCAACTAAAGATTTGGTGTACGAAGCGAACATTGAAGCTGAGAAGAGATCGAGGATTGAAAGATGGCTCGATGGGATATACCTCTGCTCTGGGGAATACGACCTCGAAAAAGGTTTCACACCCAGAGAAACTCGAGAAGCTCGTATCATTGACTGATGGCCGGGGGGCGAACTGAACTTTCGACAGAGTCGATTTGCAGAGGTTGAAGATCAACGGGGTGAAGATCAATTATCTGTACGTCTGTGAAAGGAAACTGTGGTTGTTCGACAGAGGAATTCAGTTGGAAGAAAACTCTGAGAAGGTCTTGCTGGGAAAGCTTCTCAGTGAATATTCTTACCCAAGCGAAATGATGAGAGAAGTCCTCATAGACGACTTGATAAAAATAGACGTGATGGGCGGGGAAGAAATTAGAGAAATCAAGTACAGCAACAGCTTAGCGAGTGCGAATAGAATTCAAATACTCTACTACCTTTATTATCTAAAAATGCTCGGGATCGAGAGAAAGGGGATCATAAGCTATCCGAAAATGAGAAGAACGGAAGAAGTTTTGCTGACACCGGAGGCCGAAAGAGAGGTTGAACGAGCCATAAAGAGGGTTGAAGAGGTCCTGGGTTTACCCAAGCCACCGGAGGTCAAGAGGAAGTCCTATTGTCCAAAATGCGCTTACTATGAATTTTGCTTTGGATAGGGGTGAATGACTTTGAGACCCTACTACATATTCTCGAGTGGGCGAATCATGAGGAGAGAGAACACGATCTATGTGGAAAACGAAAAAGGGGAAAAGAAGGCTTTACCAATCGAAGAGGTAGAGTCCTTGCACATCTTCGGTGAAGTGGAGATGAACACAAAATTTTTGAATTTCTTATCTCAGCACGGAAAACCTATTCACTTCTACAATTACTACGGTTTTTACTCCGGCACGTTTGTGCCGAGGTCCAAAAATATCTCCGGCGAGCTTTTGGTGAAGCAGGCTGAGTATTATCTCGATAACGAGAAAAGGCTTTACCTGGCCAAAGCTTTTGTGGAAGGCGCGACTTTTCACATGCTGAGAAACCTCAGAAATTACGGCGGGACAGAAGAATTTGTGAGAGTCATCAGCGAAGAGCAAGTCAAGTCGTTCGAAGCCAAAACCGTGCTGGAGTTGATGGGCTGTGAGGGAAGAGCAAGAGAGGCTTATTATCAAGCGTTCAACACCATTACGTGTGGCAGAGTGACAATGAACAAGCGAGAGAAAAGGCCACCAAAAGATCCCATCAACGCTTTGATTTCCTTTGGTAACTCCGTTATGTACTCGGTTGTACTCTCGGAAATATACAAAACCGAGCTCAACCCAACGATAAGTTACCTGCACGAGCCAAGGGAAAGGAGATTCTCACTGAGCTTAGACATTTCTGAGATATTCAAGCCTTTGATAGTCGATCCGACCATTTTCAAGCTAATAAACAATAGCATGCTCAAAGAAGAGGATTTCGAAGATGAACTCGATCTTTGTTACCTAACATCGTCTGGAAAAAAGAAATTTTTGAAGGAATTCGAGGAAAAACTTGAAACCACCATTAAGCACAGAAAGCTCAAAAGGAGTGTCTCCTATAGGACCCTTATTCGTCTCGAGTGTTACAAACTTATAAGACATTTACTACAAGACGAATTATACAAACCTCTGAAGGCGTGGTGGTGATGTCTTATTACGTGATCACCTACGATGTTTCAGAACAAAGAGTGAACAAAGTTAGAAAGATCTTGAAGAAGTACTTCGTATGGGTTCAAAATTCTGTTTTTGAGGGAGAAGCTAGCCTTGGCAAGTTTGAGAAATGCAAGCAAGAGCTTTTGCGAGTCA
>JAPYWY010000274.1 GCA_028276125.1 Pseudothermotoga sp. | reverse complement strand
CAAGTGTTAATGAAACGAATGAGACTAAAAGAGACAGAACTAACCATGTTTTTAGAATCTTTCTTGACCACTTGCCCATGCTATCCACACCCTTCTGGCTCAAAGCATAACCATCTTGCTCAAAGTGAGCTGAAATTTGACTTTTAATCAGCTGAAAATTTACTCAAAATCGGCTCAAAACGAAGAGGAGAAAAAGGGGAGCAGTCCGCTCCCCTTCAAGAAACGTAGGCACTGAGGTCGAACAGACCGTGGCCACTGAGGTTGAACACGATGACTTCTTCCTTCTTCTCTTCCTTCGCCCTTAGAGCTTCCTTGATCGCACCGTTTATCGCATAAGAACTTTCCGGTGCGGGCACTATGCCTTCCAGTTTTGCGAACAATCTTGCCGCATTGAACACTTCGTCTTGGTCGAACGCGACCGCCTCGATCAAGCCTTCTTTCAGGAGCCGTGAAACGATCGGTGCAGCCCCGTGATAGCGCAACCCACCCGCGTGGATCTTGGGAGGGATGAAATCTTTCCCGAGCGTGTACATCTTCAAAAGCGGTGTCATGCCTGCCGTGTCGCCGTAGTCGTACTCGTATCTTCCCTTCGTCAAGGATGGACACGCCGTCGGCTCACACGCGACGAGTCTTATGTTCTTGCCCGCCAACTTGTCTGGTATGAAAGGAAGGATCGTTCCTGCGAAGTTCGAGCCTCCACCGTGACAACCCAGAACGACCGTGGGCGTTTCGTTCAAGAGTGCGAGTTGTTTTTTGATCTCCAACCCTATCACCGTTTGGTGCAACAGTACGTGGTTCAACACGCTTCCCAAAGAATATTTCGTGCTCGGATCGGAGACGGCAACTTCTATCGCTTCGCTGATGGCTATGCCCAGACTGCCAGGCATGTCTCCGTTCTTTTCGAGCAGGGACCTTCCAAAGTTCGTCCTGTCGCTCGGACTCGGCACGACATCACCACCGAAGAGCTTCATCAGGTACTTGCGCATGGGTTTTTGCTCGTAGCTGATCCTCACCATGAACACGTTCACAGTCAAGCCGAACTTCGCCCCCGCGTAGCACAGCGCACTTCCCCATTGACCCGCTCCAGTTTCGGTGACCAGCCTCTTCGTATTGGAAATCTTGTTGTAGTAAGCCTGTGCGAGTGCCGTGTTCGTCTTGTGACTGCCCGTGGGACTGGCACCTTCGTACTTGTAGTAGATGCGCGCCGGCGTTTGAAGGTATTCTTCCAAATAAGTGGCCCTGTAGAGTGGTGTAGGTCTGAAGACGGCGTACTCTCTCAGAACGGGCTCGGGGATGGGGATCTCTCTCTTCTCGCTCACCTCCTGTTCGATGAGCGGTTCTGGAAAGATCGCGGAAAGCGCCTGCGGAGAAATGGGCTGTTTGGTTCTTGGATCCAGCGGAGGATCGAGTTTGAAAGGCAAATCTGCGAGCACGTTGTACCAGTATTTCGGCATTTCCTCGACCTTCAAATCCACCCTGACTCTCACAATCTCACCTCCAGTGGGTTTTCAAATAAAAAAGGGGCTCTCTTTTCCAAGAGAGCCCCGATTCGATGCGAGGTAAAGGCACGCGGTGCTTACCCCACCGAATCGGGGCAGCACCACCACCAGTTGTTCTGAACAAGAATCTCTTCAACCAAAGATTTCGTTCGACTCAGAAACTTCACCTCGACTTTGGCTACATTATACCACGAGCAAGTTCCTTGTCAACTCTTCAAAGTAAAATTGACATTTGAGGTGAAGAACTTGAAGATCGTCTTTCGCTGGTTCAACGATGACGATCCAATGAAGCTCGAGCACATCAGACAGATTCCAGGTGTGGAAGGAATCGTCGGTGCGCTCTTCGACGTGCCCGTGGGTGAAGTTTGGCCTTCAGAAAAGATAATGAAACTGAAGGCGAAGGTGGAATCTCATGGTCTGAAACTCGAAGTGATCGAGAGCGTGAACGTGCACGAGGGCATAAAGCTCGGCCTTCCCACAAGAAGAAGGTACATCGACAACTACAAAGACACGATCGTGAACCTCGCGAAGGCGGGAATAAAAGTCGTCACCTACAACTTCATGCCCGTGTTCGACTGGCTCAGGACGGATCTGAGGTACAAACTTCCCGACGGTTCAGAAACGATGTACTACGACGATGAACTGGTGCGAAACACCACACCGAAACAGCTCGTTGCCATGATGAAAGAAAACGCCGCGAGCTTCGTCTTACCCGGCTGGGAGTGGGACAGGCTCGAAGAACTCGAAAAGACTCTGAACATGTACGAAGGCATGGGGGAAGAAGACCTCTTCGAGAACTTGGTGTATTTTCTGAGAGAGATCGTTCCCGTGTGCGAACAGTTGAATGTGAAGATGGCTCTGCACCCAGACGATCCACCATGGAGCGTTTTCGACCTTCCAAGAATCGTCACGTGCGAAGAGAACATAGAAAGAATCCTCAAGAGTGTGGACAGTCCCTCCAACACGCTCGCTCTCTGCACAGGCTCGCTCGGTGTCAACACGAAGAACGACATACCAAAGATGATACGACACTTCGGCTCGATGAAGAAGATCAGCTTCGTCCATTTGAGAAACTTCAAAC
>JAPYWY010000273.1 GCA_028276125.1 Pseudothermotoga sp. | reverse complement strand
AAGAATGTGGAGATACCCACTCAAGAGCTATCCAGAGCCTTTGAAAGGGGCATCATGTTCGACGGTTCATCCATTGAAGGCTTCGTGAGAATCGAAGAATCGGACATGTACCTCAGGCCGGATCCAGAAACTTTCGCTATCTTGCCGTGGACAATTGATGGTATCAAGAGTGCGAGGATGATCTGCGATGTGTACAAGCCTGATGGAACACCATTCGAGGGAGACCCGCGATACAGATTGAAACTCGTCGTAGAAAAGGCAAAGAAGATGGGCTTTGTGGCCTACGCCGGTCCTGAACTTGAATTCTTCGTTGTACCGAGAGATTCGAGAGGTTTTCCAATTGCGGAGACGCTCGATCGAGGAAGCTATTTCGACTTGTTACCGCTGAACCAAGTCGAATCTTTGAGAAGCGAAGCAGCTGTGGCGCTCAGGACGATGGGCATCGATGTCGAAGCGTCACACCATGAAGCAGCGCCCTCGCAGCACGAAGTGGACTTTCGTTACGGTGAATTGGTCAGGACGGCAGACAATACACAGACTGTGAAGTTGGTTTTGAAAACGATCGCCATAAAGCACAACTTGCACGTGACGTTCATGCCGAAACCTTTCTTTGGGATCAACGGTTCAGGGATGCACACACACCTGAGTCTCTTCAAGAACGGAGAAAACGCTTTTCATGACCCCAGCGCGTCGGACGGCCTTTCGAAAACGCTGTATTACTTCGTCGGAGGCTTGATCGCACACGCGAAAGAAATCACCGCAATCACGAATCCAACAGTGAACAGTTACAAACGCTTGGTACCAGGTTATGAAGCTCCCGTGAACATCGCTTGGTCGAAGGCCAACAGGAGTGCTCTCATAAGAATTCCGGCCGCCAGGGGCAAATCGACGAGGATCGAGTACAGGGCACCGGATCCGAGTTGCAACACGTATCTGGCACTCGCCGTGATAGTGGCGGCAGGACTGGATGGGATCGAAAAATGCATCGAACCACCTTTGCCCATTGAGGAAAACATCTACGCAATGAGCGAAGAGAAGAAAGCTCAGAGCAAGATAGAATCCTTGCCTGGATCATTGAAGGATGCCTTGGAGGAGATGAAGAACTCCGTTCTGGTGAGAGAGGTCCTCGGTGAGCATATCTTCAGAAAGTTCTTGGACCTCAAGAGGAGAGAGTGGAGAGAATTCAGCATCAGTGTGACGGATTGGGAGATCAAAAGGTACTTGAACGTGTGAAGAGTGATAAACTATGAAAATGTGAAAGCATATGGCCAACATCTTGGTAGTTGACGATGAGAGGAACGTCAGAAATCTCATCAAGAAGATCCTCGAGGAAAACGATCACAGTGTGACGACGATCGCCACCGGCGAGGAAGCTCTTGTAGAACTACGCAAATCGAAGTTCGATTTGCTCTTGCTCGATCTGAAGTTGCCAGGCATGTCCGGCACAGAACTGTTGAAACGCATGAGGCAGGAAGGCATAGAAGTGCCGACGCTCATAGTTTCCGCAGTCACCAACGCCGCACCTATCGTCGAAGCCATGAAGCAAGGCGCTGAAGATTATCTTTCTAAACCTTTTTCGGCGCAGGATCTTCTGAAGAAGGTGGAGGAATTACTCAACAGAGAGCAGTTGGGCTTTGAAAGGCTTGCGCGCCTGGTGGAAGAGAAGCTCGAGCAAGGTAAGCTAACAACGGCTGAGAAGATCGCGCGCGAGCTCTTTTCGATAAGACCAGATGCTGAGGCGCATTTCATTTACGCGATGGTCATGGAAAAGATTGGTAACAAAGCGCTCGCTCACAAATACCTGAAGGCGGCGCTGGCGCTCGATCCAGACCACAAGAAGGCATTAAAGGAGATCGCGAAGTATGAAGAAAACTGAATCGTTGTACGTGGTGATTGCCGGCTGTGGAAGGATTGGATCGATCGTGGCGACGAGCCTCTCCGTTTTCGGAAGCAACGTTGTGGTGATAGATGCCGATGAAACTGCGCTCGAGAATCTGCCTGAGGAGTTCACCGGATTCAAGATCAACGGAGATGTGACTGAGATCTCCATCCTGAGAGAAGCACGACTCGACAAAGCGGACGTCTTGCTAGCCCTGACGGGTGATGACAACACCAATTTCATGGTCTCTACGGTTGCGAAGAGGTTCTTCGGCGTCAAGCGGGTGATAGCGCGCGTCAACGATCCATCCAACGAAAGCATCTTCAAAGAATTCGACATCGATATCATATCGCCGACGAGACTCACAGCACTGAGGATTCTGCAGGAGTTAGGGGTGCAAGAAGCTTGAAGTTCGTAATCATAGGTGGGCAGAAGATCGCTTATCATCTGGCACGCATGATGATTTCGAAGGGCTATCACGTGTACATAGTGAACAAAGATCCACGTGCATGTGAGAGCCTTGCGAAGAGTCTTTCTGCGGTGGTCATCTTGGGCGATGGAAGCAAGAAGAGTGTACTCGATCAGCTCGACCTCAGTAATGAGGATTTGGTCGTGGTGCTGACGAACACGGATCGGGACAACCTCATAATATCGCAAATGGTTCGGCACTATTACGGAGTTGAGCGCATAGTCACTCTCGTCAACGATCCAGAGGACATAGAAATC
>JAPYWY010000272.1 GCA_028276125.1 Pseudothermotoga sp. | reverse complement strand
GATTGCACCACAGCATGGCGCAGTGATGAAAGGCGCTTGTGTTCGAAAATTCTTCGATTGGCTCAGGGATCTCAAATGTGGAGTTGACTTGATAGATCAATTCTACGGGAAGTGATAACTTGGACAAGAAGACCTTTGACAAAATTTCTTCTGCGTTCTTTGCGGAAAACTTGATGACCAGTTTCATGAATCAGCTGGACGAAGCGCTCGTGTCGAGGGTTCTTGATCTTCAAAGGCAGATCGGTTCGGTGATGGAGAAATTTTCCAAGATGAGCGGAGAGCTGTCGGAACTGCAAACGAAGTTCTCCAGAGACAGTAAGGCACTCGAGTCGGCTTTCGAGGCCATAAAGAAAGTCGGTAGCCAGATGGAATCTCAGCTGTCCCAGTCTGGTGCCAGCTTGGAACAGGCGAGCGAGAAGTTCGAAAGTGCACTGGAACAAACTTCTATGACGATCGAGAGCTTCAGGGAAGCTCAAACGATGGTTGAGAAGATCAACACCATCGCGAAACAGACCAAGTTGTTGGCACTGAACGCTTCGATTGAGGCTGCGAGGGCTGGTGAGTTCGGTAGAGGCTTTGCCGTGGTGGCAGCAGAGATACAGAAGCTCGCCACCGAGTCGGGTGTTGCTGCGCAGGAGATAACGAAGAAGGTCCAACAGCTTAGTGAGATGATAGAGAAGTCCATCGAGGGTCTGAGAGTGGTTGGTCAAATCTTTGAAGTCTTCAAGAATTCCACCGAACAGATGCTGTCTTTCTTGAGGCAAAACGCTGACGTGATCGTTCAGACCAGTGAAACGTTCAAGGAGGCACAAGAGAATTTCGAAAGACAAGGTGAGTCCATTGAAGAGACCTACCGAGTCTTGCAGAATGCCAACGAGAAGTTCAACGCCATGCTCAGGGTCATAAGCTCAGTGGTGAAAGCACAACAGAAGCTCAAAGATGTGAAGCTCTGAGTTCATCGTGATTTTTTAGACTTGTCGATGATCTGCACGTGTGGGCAGAAATCTGAAACCAGCTCAACGACTTCCTGTCTCTTTTCCAAAGTTGAAAACATCACACTGCGCGAACCTTTCTTGAACACGAACGTGGCTGAGTAGCGATTCCTACTACCAGTTTTTGGTAGTATTATCTTTTCGAGCTCCTGCGTGTTGAATTTTCTTCTTCCAACGCCTGGAAGGACCAATTCGAAATCGCTGATGAAGATCCCTTTCGCGTAAGCGAAGTACTGTAAAGTCTCGAAAATGTTCGTCAGAGCGATGATGGGCAAAAAGAAAACCAACACGAACCACGTTACGCCAGCGAAGTACATTACAGCGAGGAAGACAAACGAAAAGATCCATTGCATTATCATGGAAACGAGGAGCGATCTGATCAACCCTTCATCGTAGATCCACATGTTCTCACCGAATGGATTTTACCAGAGGAACGGGCGAAAAAGGCATCGTTGTATCCGTTCAAAGTCCAATCTTCGCAAAGTTGTATTGCCTCCGAATGAAGACTTTTTGATTCTGTTCGGGGTGTGCTATCTTTCTGTTAGAAAGCTTGCCAAACTTTGCGAAAGGAGAATGCTTGTGCAGATCGAGTACGTAGACAGAAGTCATTCTAACTGTGTCAAGTATGATGCCATCAGGGCCAAGTACGGTGAAGACATTTTACCGGCTTGGATCGCGGACATGGACGTGAAGGTGTGCCCCAACATGCTCGAGGCGTTCCGTAAGAGAGTCGAACACGCGGTCTTCGGCTACACGTTCAGACCGAGCGAATACTACGAAGCGATCGCTCAGTGGTACGAGAAGAGGCATGGCTTCTCCGTGGAAAAGAGTTGGATCGTAGACGGTCCCAATGTTATGCCCATGATGGCGTTGTTCATCAACGTTCTCACAGAAACCAACGATGAGATCGTCATTCAACCACCTGTGTATCCACCTTTCTTCAACGTGATCAGAAGGAACAAGCGACGGATCGTGGAGAACAGACTGAAAAGAGTGAACGATAGATACGTCATGGACCTTGAGGATCTCGAAGGCACTTTGTCCAGAAGGAAGATCAAGTTGATCATCCTTTCAAACCCGCACAATCCTGTTGGAAGGGCGTGGACGTACGAGGAGTTGAAAGAACTCTCCGAGTTGTGTGCTCGATACGGAACAGTGATCATCAGCGACGAGATACACGCAGACATCGTGTACGAACCGTTCCGATTCACGACGATCCTCAAGGCTGGTCTTGAAAACGTGATCGTTTTGAACTCTGCTGGCAAGAGCTTCAACGTGCCTGGCTTGACGAACGGGTATGGAATAGTGCCGAACGAGAGGTTGAGAAAGCTTTACAACGAAGCTTTGGAAGCTTTTGAACTGACAACACCGAACATCTTCGGAACTTTGGCTTTGCAGGTTGCCTACACGGAATGTGAAGAATGGCTCAGAGCTTTGTTAGAGAAGCTTCGTCAAAACAGAGATTTCGCGTACAGTTTCATAAAACAAAACATGCCGCTGATCGAAGTTCCCTTGCCTGAAGCTACATTTTTAATGTGGTTGGATTGTTCAAATCTTGGCTTGGAGAATCCGCAGAAGTTCTTTTTGGAAAAAGCTAAGGTCTATCTGAACAACGGTGCGGATTTTGGTGAACCCAAGGGTGTAAGATTGAACTTCGCGTGTTGTCCTGATAATCTGAAAAAGA
>JAPYWY010000271.1 GCA_028276125.1 Pseudothermotoga sp. | reverse complement strand
GAACGTTCAAACTGTCATCGCGATAAAGCGAGCGGTAGTTGACAGAAAGCCGTTGATCGAGAGGGCACTCACGATAACAGGTGAGGCGATAAACAATCCAATGAACGTGATCGCGCGGTTGGGCACGACGATCCAAGGGCTCGTCGACTTTGCCGGAGGTTTGAAAGAAAACGCCGAGAAACTCATCATGGGTGGCCCAATGACGGGCATCGCGGTGAACAGGCTCGATATCCCGATCCTCAAAGGTACCTCGGGTATCACCGTGCTGCCTCACGAAGAGGAACCAATCAAGAAGCCGTGCATCAGGTGCACAAAGTGTGTCGTGTCTTGTCCTATGGGACTGCAACCATACCTGCTCTATCTGCTTGGCAACAAGAAGAAGTACGATCAAGCCGTTGAAGAGGGTCTCATGGCTTGCATAGAGTGCGGTGTTTGTGCGTACGTCTGTCCATCGAAGATCGATCATGTCAGGGTCATAAAACTCACGAAGAAGGTTTACCAAGCATTGAGAGGTGGTAAGAAATGAAACTCATCCAGAGCGACGCTCCTCACATCAGAACGAAAGATTCCGTGAGATCCATAATGCTGGACGTGCTTTTGGCACTCGCTCCCGTTGTGGCCGTGGCCACGTTCCTTTTCGGCCTGTACGCGCTCTTTCTCTGCTTGTTCGGTGCCATCGTTGGTGAACTGATCGAGTGGTTCATAGTGAGGGTTTTGCGCAGACAGAAAGATTTCAGTTTCGATCTCAGTGCGGCGGTGACGGGCCTGTTGCTCGCGATGAACCTTCCACCCACGGCACCTTGGTGGCTTTTGTTGATAGGTTTGTTGGTGGCGCTGGGTGTTGCGAAACATGCCTTCGGTGGCATAGGTCAGAACATTTTCAATCCCGCGCTCGTGGGAAGGGTGTTCCTGTTGATCTCCTTCCCCACTTTGATGACCAAATGGATAACGCCGGTCAGAAGTTTCACGAGGATGCCGTGGGACGCGATGACTTCTGCGACAGCTTTGGGAGTTCTTAAAAACTCTGGTTTCTCTGAGGCAATACGCAAATTCAGTTACCTTGATCTGTTCTTTGGAAACGTGGGTGGTTGCATCGGTGAGACGAGCGCCTTCGTGTTGTTGGTAGGATTTGCCTATTTGTTGTTCAGAAAACGCGTCAATCCAATCATACCTGCGTCGTACATAGGCACGGTCTTCGGCTTTGCGAGCATCATGTACCTGGTGAACGCGGAAAAGTTTGGAACACCACTGTTCCACATACTCAGTGGGGGGCTGTTCTTGGGAGCTCTGTTCATGGCGACCGATATGGTGACCAGCCCCATGACTTTGAAAGGTCAGGCGGTGTTCGGGATAGGCTGCGGTGTTGTGACGATGATCATCAGATTGTTCGCTGGTTATCCTGAAGGCGTTTCGCTCGCGATCCTTCTGATGAATGCACTCGTGCCCCTGATCGACAGGGCCTTCAAGCCGAAGATCTTCGGGGAGGTCAAAGTATGAGAGAATACATCAAAACAGGACTCATCTTGATGGCTTACTGTGCCATCGCTGGGCTCTCGCTCGGCTTGGTGTATCAAGTAACCAAGGACAGGATCGCACTGACCGAGGTTCAGGAAAAGCTCGGTGCGGTCGAGCAGGTCTTGAAAGACGAATCTGGTAAATACATAGTCGCTTTGGATCAACTCAGATCGGCCGTTGCGAAAGTCGATCAGCAAGTCAAAGTGATCTTTGAAAACGCGAAGGGCAAGGTTTACTCTCCCGTATACGAATTCGATTCGGATCTTGGTAAAGTCTACGTGCTCACAGGCTCCAGTCTGGGTTACGGCGGACCTGTCACGGTGGTCGCGTGTTTCGTAAAAAAGCCAGAGGGCTTTTCGCTCTTCTCTTTGAAAGTGACTGACTTTTCACAGGAGACTCCCGGGCTGGGTGCAAAGATAGGGGATCCAGAAATACAAAAGAGGTTCTACCCCATGGAAGCTTCGGCTCTGGCGAACGGTGTTCGAGTAGACAAGGACGCAAATTTGTCGCAGCTCTCAGCTGATGAAGCGAAGAAGCAAGGCGTCGCCAAGGTGAGCGACGTCATGACGGGTGCCACGATCACACCTCGCGCGGTGGCGAACGCTTTGAACGCGATGCTCGATTATTTGTCGGGGGTGAAACGATGAGCCGAATGAAGGAGTTCACGAAAGGTTTCTTCAAAGAGAACGCGACGTACGTTCAAGTGCTCGGAATGTGTCCCACCTTAGCAGTGACCACCAACGCGATCAACGGCTTCGGCATGGGTCTTGCAGCCACGGTGGTTCTCACCATGTCGAACGTTGCGATCTCGTCCATAAGGAAAGGTGTGCCGAGCAAGATAAGGATTCCCGTGTTCATAACCTTGATAGCCACGTTCGTCACCATCGTTGATCTGCTCATGCATGCCTTCATGTACGATCTCTGGAAGGCGCTCGGAATATTCATACCCTTGATAGTCGTCAACTGCATCATCATGGGCCGTGCAGAGGCTTACGCTTCGAAGAACGACGTTTTGAATTCGATGTTGGACGGACTTGGCGTGGGATTGGGTTTCACGGGCTCACTCGTGCTCTTGGGCTCGATCAGGGAAATACTCGGCAACGGAACGATCTTCGGTGTAAGACTGTGGAGTGGGTTCAACGTGTTCACGATGATACTTCCCC
>JAPYWY010000270.1 GCA_028276125.1 Pseudothermotoga sp. | reverse complement strand
TGAACCAGAAGCGTGCAGAGATCATGCAGCAGATGAGAGAAGAGATAGAAAAGACGATCAACGTAGAACAGCTTCAAAGGTTGATGCAAACCTACAGACTCAGAAGGATTGAGATGTTCGCAGGACCTAAACTTGGCTTCAGAGGACCAGCGTTCTTGGACGAAGACTTCATAGACGCGCTCGAAGAGTACGCAAAGTGAACACCACCCCCACAACGCGCCGGCGTGAGCCGGCGCTTTTTATATGAGCAGACAGGATGTCTGCATGGCTGCGGTGGTGAGCACCCATTGCGTGGGCTGTGAAAGTGTTCCGATTGTCACATGAAGACACGATTGCAAGTCTTGTCCGACAGGTACCTTACGCACAACGTTGAGGCCCATTCGAGGCATCGTCAGCTTCTATAGCCCATCCTCCAGTAAACATCTTTTCCAAAGGTGGAAATGTCTCTTATCATTGAATTCTCAACTCACATGCGCCATTGGTAAAGATCCAAGCTAAGGATTGATTCGCTCCTTCAGGATGATGTATCTTGAAGCAACTCTCGTAGAGTGCCGTTGAGAAACGCATAAGCTGGAAAGACCCTCGCCAAGCGGTGTTAGAATGGTGAGGTTTTGTGCTCAGCGGCTTTGGAAACTTGTGATGAAAGAGCTTACCGAGGGCTGACTCGCTTTATTCTGGTGAATCTTCGGCCCGTGCTCATCACACCTTGACGCAGTTCTTCTCCAAAAACCCTCTCCACCACGATTCGTACTCTTCAACGCTCGCCAGATGGATCTGGAACGGAGAAAGCGGGCCGATCGATCTTTTGATGTGCGTCCTGACCCATCTGTTCTCTTCCCAGTTGGAAGAAAACTCCTTTGAGACGATCAAAACGTCTATGTCGCTGTTCGCGTTCCAATCCCCTCGAACGACAGAACCGAAGATCAAAACTTTCACATCGTCACCGAGAAGATCTCTCGCGATCCGTTTTATCTTCTCACCGTACTCGAGGTAGTTCTCGAAGTATTTTTTCCTCTCTTCCCAAATCTTCTTACTTATCGAAATCAAGCTTTTCATTCAGGGTGACCTCCAGAAAGTTCAAGAATTTTCTGTATTCGGCTATCAGCTTCTGGGTCAAGTTCTTGGTGAAGGCCTTCGGGAAATACCTGCTCGTGAAGTAGGCGTCGGACAGATCGTCGAAGAATAACTCGTTCTCCAAGTAATACTCGTATATCTCCGCCTTCTCGTAGATCTCACTCAGACTCCTCATGAGAGAATCGAGATAGTGGGTCTTCGGCCACTCTCCAACTCGTTTGGCGATGAAGTACTTAACCAAGAGTTGACAGGATTGCTCCAAATTGAAGGCACAGAGATCATGATCTCCTCTTTCGAATAAATACAGCGCGTTGGAAAAGAATCTCTTGCTCTTGTCTTTCAGAAACCCAACATCCTTCGTCATATTCTCTGCCCACAGCAATGATACCACGCCCGCATCTCGTTCTGACAAAGGAAAGCTTCTTCCTCACATCTTAGGATCATCATTCTGGCATTGAGAAACGTCGGACTGTAAAGAGTTGAAATCACGTTTCACGTGCAAGTGAAGCTTCCACCTTGATTTTCGCGGAAGTGGAAAACTGAACTTGATCATCGTCGTTCTATGACATCTTGTGAACAGCTGAAATCATGATCGATAAATTCGAACGATTTTTCTTGGCCACCACGGCTTAGACAGCAACGTTCTGATTTAGAACGATTTTTTGAGTGATTCGTTCCACGATAGAGCGCTCATTTACGAGTTCCAATGAATTCGCTCCGTGATAGAACGACTTTGTGGTAAATATAGCCTGTAGTTGAACGATCATATTCGAGGGGCGACCTGTGTGGGCATCGAAAACGCTGTTGAATCCTTAGAACTACGCATGAACAGAATGATCTCTTTTCTTCCAGAAAGACGTCGTCCTTACTTCAATGAACTGGAGAAGCGTTTTACAGCTAAAGGTATACTTCTTGCCGGTCCTCGTGGAAGTGGAAAGACAACATTTCTTTTATCGTTAGCGCAAAAGCGAAACCTTTTCTACATCTCGGCCGACGATCCTATCATCTACACTGTTCCCTTTCAACAGCTGGCTCAGTACATACTCGTCAATTACGATGGCCTCATCATCGATGAAGTGCACTATCTGAAAGATGGTCTTTGCACGTTAAAAGCCTCCACGACTCATTTCCAAATAAAAAGATCTGGTTGAGTGATAGTAGCTCAGTAGTACTTAGAAAAGGTGTAGTTGATTTATCGAGAAGATTCGTCGTTCACAATCTTCCGCTGATGTCTTTAAGAGAATACATTTATTTTGAGACAGGAAAAGAACTACCACAAATCCCTGATCCGTTCGATAAAAGATTCACAGAGCTCGCGATAGAAGTTTTAAAGCAGGTTGATGTTCTCAAGTACTTCAGAGACTACAGAGAGCACGGTACAAGACCTTTCTATAAAGAGGGGAATTTCAAAGAACGAATGAGCAACGTCATTGAGAAAAGCATATACGCAGATATACCTTATTTTTTGGGTCAACTCATGGATAATCACCTTGGAGTTATGAGAGCGATAATCAGCCATTTGGCTTTTTCAAAGATTCCAACTGTGAACGTCGAAGCTATGTGCAGAGAGAGGATTGAGAAACCATACTCGAAGGGTGCAAAGATCTTCTTTGCTGACC
>JAPYWY010000269.1 GCA_028276125.1 Pseudothermotoga sp. | reverse complement strand
TACAGAACGTACCTCATCTTTGGATGAACGTCTGCCTCGTACGTTGAGACACCGAAGACGAGTGCGGCGCTGCTTGGAATGTCTTTCAAAATCTCGCTCTCGGAAGGCTGATCCTCGTCCGAGAATTTGTAGACGATCGTGTTAAAACCTTTATTCTGCAGGATCTCGATCGCTTTTTTCATTATTTTATCGACAAAACCATACATTGAATCGTAGATGATGCAGATCTTTTTCGCTTCTGCCACACCGTTGGCCACGTTCAGATAGTGCTGTAAGAGTTTTTGAGGCTGTCTTTTCCATATCAATCCATGCCCAGGGAGTATAGCCTTTATCTCGAGCGTGGACAACTTTTTCGCACCTTCGACGATGTAATTCTTGTAGTGTCCTATCACGTTGACAATGTACTTCGTGACGTGGGGTAAGTATTCCTCAATGATCTTTTCGTTCGAATCATCGATCGCTCGCGGAAGAGAATAACCGCCCCCTACGTCGCAACCGAAGAGAATGCCATCCACACAAGTGACCATGGCGTCTGGCCAATGGAGCCAAGGTGTCATGACGAATTTGAACTTCTTGCTGGCTATCTCAAGTTCTTGATTGTCTGAGACAGCTTCAACGTTCTTTATGTCGTAAAAGGCTTCGAGCAGACGCTTACCGAAGTTTGAAACGATGATTTTTGCCTTGTTCTCGTTAACTTTCAAAGTCTCAGGCAACGTTCCACTGTGGTCTGGTTCGGTGTGGTTGACGACGATGTGCGTGATCTGCTTTGGGTCTATCAAACTGGACAGAGCTTTGAGAAACTCATCTGTGTAGTTCTTCTTCCAACCGTCTATCAAGATGTTTGCGCCGTTCAATTTGACGAGGTAGGCGTTGTAACTTATACCTTCGGGAATATTCCAAACTGCTTCGAAATACTTAACGCGATCGTCGTCTACTCTCAGGATGTGAACCTCAGGATCTGTGAAGATTCTTTCTATCCAAATCTTTGGCACGCTCAGCACCTCCGAAAGAAGACTTCAATTTTTTTATACCACATTCACAGGAAGAAGTTGACCTTCCCTGGGCCCATATCGAAAGTTTGACCCATGGCGAGGACTGTGGCAAGTTCCATCGGCAAGTTGTTCTTCGCGATCTTCTCGATGGTCTTCTTCACATCGTAGGTAACTCTTACGATCTGAGCCTGCACCGTTCCTCTCTCGACCTCCACGATCATGTAGGAAGCTCTGGGATCAGCATCTTTTGGTCTTCCCACGCTGCCGGGGTTCAAAACGAGCTTTCCAAAGACCCACTTGACCATGGGAATGTGCGTGTGACCGTTCACGATGATATCTTCACTCGTGGATTGGGCGATCTTTTGAAGTCTGTCTGGATCGATCTGCGGTGTGACGTACTCTAAAAGTTCGTTCAGGGGACTTCCGTGCACCAAGAGAAACTTGACGTTCTCCACTTCGAACGAGAGTCTTCTTGGAAGTTTTTTGAGAAAATCCTTCGTCTCTTGGGATGTGTGTTCTATGGTCCAGTTGAGCGAGATGTCGCCAACTTCTGTTTCTCTTCCAGGAGAATAACTACAACCGCAGCTTTGTTTGGAGTATCCAACCCCATCGTCGTAGTTTCCCATGATGGTTTTGATGGCTCGCCTTTTGATCTCTTGAACCACGTTTTCTGGATCTGGTCCATAGCCTACCAAATCACCAAGGCAGAAGATCTCATCGACACCCTTTTTGTCTATGTCTTCCAAAACGGCGTTCAAAGCTTCCAAGTTCGCGTGCACATCACCGAAGAACGCCAAACGCATCGTTTCACCTCCGAGTTTTCAAGTCTCACCGAAGCGAAGATCGTAACTTTCGTCTTTTCCTCGGTTCTTCAAGAGTTTCAACAGGAAAGGAATGCCACGCGTGAAGATCAGTCTCGGTGAAGAGTAGACATAATAATAAGCCTTGACGAAGAGCTTTTTCAGTTCGGATGGGAAAAAATTCGGATGTTCGAAAACCAGATGAGTGCCATCGAACAAGGAAAAGTCCTTGGACAAGATCTTTTCTTTGAGCTTTTCATAGAGCCTCGTTCCAGGATAGGGAGTCAAGATCGAGAACTGTACGATGGATGCCTTCAGTTTCTTGGCAAGTTGAATGGTTTTCATGATCGTTTCCCTTGTGTCGCTGAGCGCACCGAGAACGAAGCTTGCGAAAACATCGATCTTGTACTTCTTCAAGAGCTTGACGATCTCGAAGGCGATCGAGCTCGACAAACCTTTTTTGTATTCTTTCAAGACCTTGTCCTCAGCACTCTCAAAACCAATGAAGAGCATCTTGCAACCGGACTTTGACATCGCTTCGAGTAGATCTTCCTTGTTCAGAAGTTCGTCCGCTCGTGCGAACGCCCACCAACGGAAGTTGAGGTTCCTTTTCAACATCCCTTCACACAGTTCGATCGTTCTCTTCGCGTTCAATGTGAAGTTGTCGTCGAAGAAGATCACCGAACCATAACCCATCCTTTTGATGAACTCGAGTTCCTCCAGCACGTTTGCCACACTTCTCTCTCTGATCCGTCGGCCCATGAACTGAGAGGCGCTGCAGAATTCGCAATCGAAAGGACAGCCACGCGAGGTGATCATGCTCGTCGCGGGTTGATCACAGAACTTTGTCTTGTAGAGCTTCACATTTTCTCTGTCTGGAAATGGCAATTCGTCGAGGTTCT
>JAPYWY010000018.1 GCA_028276125.1 Pseudothermotoga sp. | reverse complement strand
ACTCTGCGCGGCGTCTTCGATGCCCACAGGCAGGTTCACCAGACTTGCGAGGACCGATCTGACAGCGTAAGGTAACACGATGGCGGTGTGTCCGATCAAAAGCGTGGTTTCAACGGAGAAAACTCGCATCAACACGAAGAATCGAAGCAATGCCAGACCAGCGACCATGCCTGGAATTATCAATGGAGAAGTGATGATGATTTCGATCAACCTCTTTCCTTTGTAGGTGTAGCGTGAGATCGCATACGCTGTGGGAACTCCCAAGAGCAAGGATAGCAAGGACGCCAAGAGCGCTATGCGTAAGCTGAGAACGAGACTCTTTTGAAACATGCTCATGCTCATGACCTTCCTGAACCAGTCCAGCGTGAATCCTGTCGGGGGAAATCGCAAGGTCGAGCTCGGTTCGAAGGAAGCAAAAAAGATGATGAGAAAAGGCCCAAGCATTATCGAAAGGGCGACGAAGAGTGCGACCATCAGCCACTTGTTTTGCGCCATCTTCTCACCCCAACCGTGCTGAACGCTCGAGAGAGGAAGTTCACGGCGATCGTGCTCAGAAACATGATCATCGCGATCACGGTAGCCATGGTCCAATCGAGTGTTACAGAAGCTTTCTGATAAAGGAGCGTGCTCAACATGAGCACACGGCTTCCCCCAAGAACTGCGGGTGTCACGTATGCCGTGATACACCCTGTGAAAACCAAAGTTGAGCCTGTCACAATTCCTTCGCTCGTCAGGGGCAGATAGATTTTTGTGAAGAGCTTGAAGCTGCTCGCACCCAAACTCCTCGCAGCGAGCGGAACGTCTTTTGGGAGGTTTTCTAGCGCGCTCGTGAGCGAGATGATCATGAGCGGTAAGAAGAGCTGGAGCAGTCCAACGAAGACAGCCCCGCGCGTGTAGAGCAAGCGCACGGGGCTGTCGAGTATCTTCAAGGATAAGAGTAGGTTGTTTATCAAGCCTTCCCTACCGAGCACCGCGAGCCACGAGAAGGTTCGAGCCACGGGATTGGTCATCAACGGAAAGACGAGCAACGTCATCAACAGACTTCTCAGAGAATCACTCTTGACACTGATCACGGCCATGGCTGCCGGATATCCTATGAGGAGTGCGACGAGGGTGACCAAGAGACTCATCCAAAGACTTCGAAAGTAGACCGTTCGTGAGAGCCTCTGCTTGAAGAAATCCAAATACCTCTGTGCGACCCAACCTTTCTCGCGTTGATAAATGCTCTCGACGAACATTCCAAAGATTGGGACTATGAAGAACGCTATCAAGAACGCAAGACAAGGTATCAAAAGCACGTATTTCTTCATAATTACTGAGCTATCATCTCGTTCCACTTGTTGATCCACTTGTCGTAGTTGTCCACGATGAAACCTATGTTGTAGAACACCAAGGATTTGATGTGGTCTTCACCGTAGGTCAATTTCTCGGCGATCTCGGGTGGAACTTTGACTTTCACATTCACAGGTGAATCAACAAGATCCATCGCTTCTGCGAGCTGTACCTCGTAGCTTATGATGAAGTCGATGTACTTGTACGCCGCATCCAAGTTCTTCGCACCCTTCACGATGCTCACTACGTTCGTGAAGCCCAGCATGCCTTCTTCGGGCACGACCCACGCGAGTGGCAAACCGGTCTCTAAGAACTGTCCCCATGAAAAGCGCGTGACTGGAGCCATCCAAACTTCACCCATCTTGAATAGGTTGATCAGCTCCGACGAAGTCTTGTAGAACGTCACGATGTTCTTCTTCAGCTCTGCAACTTTCTGAAAGGCTGCCTTCAGTTCTGGATCGTAAGCGTTATCGGCAAAGATCTTGTTCAAATGCATCATCAACACTGGTCCCTGTGTAGTCGTGATGTCGGGCAAGCTTATGTGACCTGCAACGTCCTTCGACCAGAAATCTTTCCAAGATGTGATCGGTCTTTTGATCTTGTCCGTCCTGTAAACTATGCCCAAGCTGTAGACGGTGTAACCTACACCGTAGTTTCCGCCCACCGGATCTTTGGCAAAGTCGTAAATGTCTTGATAATTGCTCAACTTCGTGACGTCGATGGGTTGCAACAGACCATTCTTCACAGCCAACATGGCGAAGTAGTCCGCGAAGTGAACCACGTCGATCACTGGGTTATCCTTCTGCGAGATCAACTTGCTGAGTCTGACAGAGTTGTTTCCGAGTTCTCTCTCGATCTGAATTCCATACTTTTCCAGGAACGGTTTGCTGATGTTCTTGTCGAGCAGATCGAGGTTGAAGCCCCAGGTGGAAACGTACAACTTCTGCGCTCCGAGTGCGAAGACCGCCAAAAGTGCAAGCAACGCCACAGCGAGCTTCTTCATGCACATCCCTCCCAAAGGTTTTCTTTATTTTACATCCAGAATGTGACAAACGATTGACTCGAAAATTTGAGCGAATTGCTTTTTGAGCATTATTCCAAGGATGCGTGTGGTAGATTTGAGTGCACAGCGTAACTACAGAATTTGGAGAGCTGAATTTGATCACCACGTACTATTCGAAAATCGTTGCCGAAGACAATAAGGGTGGAAAAACTGAAGGACCTGTGTGGAAATTCACCACGCCTTCTTGTCCAGTGTGTCGGTGAGATCAGATAGTTAGGCGAGCGGGAAAAGTTTTGAATTCATGATCTTTCGTTATCTCGCTTAACAGTGATTTTGAATCTGTATGTGGATGAGTGGCGTGAGCTTCCAAGAGCTTTCATAATTTTCTTTTGGTTAATGTTTATACACCATTCATATAAAGTCCAACGGTCTTTTTCTTGCAAGCAATTGAAACATTAGGTAAAATTGCTTTCGGGTGATGGAATGTTCATCAAGATAAAGGATGTTGTGCATTTCGTCAGTGAACCAGATGCGAACGGCATGAAGTATTTGGGCTTCGAAAGGCTCCTTCTTCCTCCTGGACGGTGTCACACTGCGAGCAGCGGAGATTTTGAGATCTTTCTCGTCGTATTGGGCGGAAGGTGCACCGTGAAGGTGAAGGACAAGCTCTTTGAAAGGATCGGTGAGAGGAGGAACGTTTTCTCTGGCAAACCCTACGCGGTCTATCTGCCACCGAAAGTAGAGTTCTCCATCGAAGCGCTCGATTTCGGTTGTGAGATCGCACTCGCCAAGGCTTTAGTTCGTGAACCTGCGAAGATAGAACCTTACTTGATAACTCCTTCTCAAGTCAACAGTGGCAAGTGGGGTATCTCGAACTACTCGAGGACTTTCCATCAGATCGCTGTCGACGAGAAACATCCCGCGGTGAAGTTGATGATAGGAGAAACGTTCACACCCTCGGGCAACTGGTCCACCTATCCTCCTCACAGACACGAAAGGCACAATCCACCCGAAGAGGTGTTTCTCGAAGAGATCTACTACTACAGGGTCGATCATCCCAAGGGCTGGGGCTTGGCTCGCCACTACAGCGACGATGGCACTATAGATTTTGCCGGTGTCATAAAGGACGACACATTGCACCTCATTCCGAAGGGTTACCACACGGCCGTTGCGGCACCTGGATTCACGGTTTACTATCTTTGGTTCTTAGCGGGTGAGGAGAGAGTTCAAATACCTTACGTTGATCCAGACATGAGGTTCATAGATCAGGCGACGAAGATGATCAAGAACATCGAGGACAACCTTTCCCTGTGAGGTGATCGTGTTGGGTGTTCTGGAGAGTTTCTCTTTGAAGGGCAAGGTCGCCATCGTCACGGGCGCATCGAGGGGTTTGGGTCAGGCGATGGCGATAGGCTTGGCCGAAGCGGGTGCGGACATCGTCGGTGTGAGCAGGTCGATGCAACAACAAGAAGAAACAAAGAAGGCTGTCGAATCTCTGGGTAGAAAGTATGTTGGAATCGAGCTTGATCTGAGAGAGCTGGACAAAGTTGGCACGATCATCGACGTGGCTGTGAAGGAGTGCGGCACGGTGGATATACTGGTCAACAACGCGGGCATAATAAGGCGTGCTCTGGCGATCGAATACAGCGAGAAGGATTGGGACGAAGTGATAGATGTGAATCTGAAATCGGTCTTTCTCCTCTCTCAGAAGTTCGCGAGGTACTTGATAGAGAATCAGAAGAAAGGCAAGATCATCAACATCGCCTCCTTGCTTTCTTTCCAAGGTGGCATCTACACCGCGGCATACACTGTTTCGAAACACGGTATACTTGGTTTGACGAGATTGCTTGCGAACGAACTTGCGAGACACGCTATCAACGTGAACGCGATCGCTCCCGGTTACATGGTCACCGACAACACCGAGGCGCTCAGGAAGGATGAGAAAAGGTACAACGAGATACTCTCGAGGATACCCATGGGCAGATGGGGTTTGCCAGAAGACCTCAAAGGTGCTGTGGTCTTCTTGGCGAGTGAAGCTTCTGACTATGTGACTGGTTCCGTAATCGTTGTGGATGGAGGTTGGTTGAGCAGATGAGAACGTTCGCACGTGCGCACGAAGTGGCTCCGAAGAAAGTCAAGGAAGGCATAGAAATGAGAGTTTTGGTCTGGTCTGGAAAGCTGATGATCACCCAGGTGAGTTTCAAAAAAGGTTGCGTGGGAGACCTTCACAGTCATCCTCACGAGCAGATCAGTTACGTGGTGGAAGGCGAATTCAACTACATGGTCGGAGAAGAGAAGTACCACATGAAGGCAGGTTCAGCGATCTACGTGCCGAGTAACGTGAAACACCAAGTCGAAGCGCTCACCGATGGTGTTCTGCTGGATGTTTTCACTCCGATAAGAGAGGATTATTTACCACACTCTTTGTGAGGAGGTGTTTGTATGAAGAGGTTCTTGGTATTGTTGCTGGCATCCTTTGTGGTCATGGTAGGTTTCGCTGCACCGATCGTGATCAAATCTTCTGATGTGCACCCGCACGGTTATCCAACCGTGGAAGCCGTTAAGATGATGGGTAGGATCATCGAAGTCATGACCAACGGAAAGTACAAGATCGAAGTGTACGTGAGTGGGCAGTTGGGAGACGAGAAAGAAACGATCGAGCAGACGATCATGAACGCGATCCAGATGACACGCGTTTCCGTTGCTCCGTTGCAACCGTTCTACGATCCGATTGGAGTCTTGACGATGCCGTATCTGTTCAGGGATGAGGATCACTTCTGGAAAGTCCTCGAAGGTCCCATCGGTGAGGAACTGCTCAAAGGTGTGGAGAAGATAGGTTTGGTCGGCCTTTGCTACTACGACGCGGGTGCGAGGAGCTTCTACACCAGAAGACCCGTTCAGAAACCAGAGGATCTGAAGGGTATGAAAATCAGAGTCCAGATGAACGAGGTCATGGTGGCACTGATGCAAGCACTCGGTGCAACGGGTGTGCCCATGGCTTTTGCAGAAGTTTATACCGCTCTGCAAACGGGTGTGGTGGATGGCGCTGAGAACAATCCACCGTCTTACTACACGACCAGACACTTCGAGGTCGCACCGTACTACTGTCTCGATGCACACACACGTATTCCTGAGATCCTGCTCATCTCCAAAGCCTTCTGGGACAAGCTGACACCTGAAGAAAAACTCATCTTCAAGACGGCAGCCATAGCCTCCGCACAGTACGAGAAATACCTGTGGAAGCAGATGGAACAAGCCGCACTCGAAGCTGTTCAAAAGGGTGGAGCGAAGATATTCCAACCCGACATCACTGCCTTCCAGAAAGCAGCTCAGCCAGTTTATGACAAATTCCCACAGTACAAAGATTTGATCAAGAGAATCCAAGAGGTCAAATGATCCTTCGCTGGGCGCACCCCGCGCCCAGCGTTTGGGGTGAGCGCGTTGAAGAGAGCTCTGGAGAGAATTCTCAAGTGGGTTGAGAACGCCGTTGTTGGTTTCTCCATCGTGGGTGTTGCTTTCATGGTCGTGATCGTTTTCTACCAAGTGTTGGCGAGATATTTCTTCAACAAACCTCCGAAGTGGACCGAAGAGATCGCTCTCGTGACCATGATATGGATCGCCATGCTCGGAGCTGGTATCGGCTTGAAGAACGACATACACATGCGCGTCGAAGTGTTCATGTCGGTCTTTCCAAAGAAAATGCAAAGATTCGTTGAAATCGCGATCATGGTTTTGATAGGTTATTTTGGAGTTCAGATGACTCGCTACACCGTGATGATGGTTCAAAGGCTCCCCAATCGACTCGCTGCGACGGGCATATCTGTCGCGTGGATGTACGTGCCCATAGCCATTTGTGGTGTTCTGGTGGTCATGTGTGCTCTTCTCAAGATCCTTGAACAGGTTGCATCCTTGAAAGAAGGGAGAAAGCGATGAAGAGATTTTTATCATACACCCTCGGCGCTTTCATGATCTTTCTTTTGGGTGTACTCCTCGCGTTCATGTTCAAGCTTCCCATCGTTCAAGGCTTTTCCCGCGAGGAGGGTGGAAGGATCGTACTGTTCACATCTTTCGTGCTGCTGATGATGCTCAGAGTGCCCATAGCCTTCTGTTTGAGCATTCCAGCCTTTCTCACGGCGATCTATTTGAACCTTCCAACGATGGTGATCTTCCAGAGGATGGGCGCCGGCATAAACGCGTTCTCTTTGATAGCCATTCCGTTCTTCATACTTGCTGGTCAGGTCATGGCGGAGGGTGGGATCGCACAGAAGATAGTGGAGTTTTCCAACATCCTCATCGGAAGGGTACGTGGAGGGCTTGCGATGGTGAACATACTCGCGAGCATGTTCTTCGGGGGCGTGAGTGGCTCTTCCGTGGCGGACACATCTTCCATAGGTGCGTTCTTGATCCCGATGATGGTCGATCAGGGTTACGACAGAGATTTTTCCATTGCCGTGACGATCACCTCTTCGACGCTTGGTATCATCATTCCACCGAGCCACAACATGATCATCTATTCTCTCGCAGCGGGCGGAGTCTCCGTGGGGGCTCTCTTCATGGCTGGTTACATTCCCGGCATCATGGTCGGTGTAGCACAGATGATCGTCGCGTACATCATCTCGAGAAAGAGAAACTATCCGGTGGCAGGCAAGGTGAGCTTCAAGGAAGCACTGATCATAACGAGAGACTCCATCTTGGGACTTCTGGTCGGTGTCATCATCATCGCGGGTATCATATTCGGTGTGTTCACGGCGACAGAGGCTTCGGTCGTCGCTGCCGTTTACGCGATAATCATAACGATCTTTGTGTACAAGACTCTCAACTTCAAGAAGCTCCTGAGGACCTTTCAAAACACCGCGGTGGTCATCGCGATGGTTTTGTTCATCATAGCGAGCTCCTCAGCGTTCGGTTATCTGCTGGCATATTTGAAGGTACCGGCGCTGGTTGCGAGCACGCTGACGAGCATCTCTACGAACAAGTACGTGATCCTGCTCCTCATAAACTTGATGCTGCTCTTTTTGGGTATGATCATGGATATGGCTCCGCTCATACTCATAACCACACCGATCCTTTTACCTCTGGTGAGGTCACTGGGAATGTCTCCGGTGCAGTTCGGCATAGTGATGATGATAAACCTCGGCATCGGCTTGTGTACACCACCGGTCGGTACGACGCTGTTCGTGGGATGCGCCATCGGAAAGAGCACGATGGAAAGAGTCGCCAAGGCGTCCATACCGTTCTACTTAGCGATGATCGCAATTTTGTTGTTGGTCACTTATGTGCCGTGGTTCACGATGTTTTTGGGTGGCAGGTTTGCTCGTTGAACGTCGAGTCCAAACGAGTTTTGTACCGATACACCCTCGACATGTTTGTGTAGAATAAATTTCGGGAGGTGGAACTGTGAGGAAGTTGGTCCTCGCTTTGATCGTTATCCTTTCTGTGTTGGTGTTTTCTCAGCAGGTGACGCTCCGCATGATTCAGGTTTTCACCAGCCCTCTGAGGACGAAGGTGCTCGAGGACATCATCTCGAAGTTCGAAGCCCAAAATCCCGGCGTGAAGATCGAGCTCATCTCTCCACCTTACGAAACGGCGTATCAAAAGATCTATCTCATGGTCAGCGCTGAAGAACCCCTTGACATTGTCGAGGTCGGCGATTGGTCTTTGAGCGCACTTGCGAGCATGGGAAAACTCCTGTCGCTCGAACCTTACCTCGCCAAGTCCGAGCTCACCAAGCATCTGGTCCCAGGTGTTCTGGAGGCCGCAAGAACTTACAAAGGAACGGCTTACCTTCTGCCGAATGCCATCTACGTTAAAACCTTGTTCTACAGGCCTGATGTGATTTCCAAGTACGGCATAACACCACCCGCCAAGACGATGGATGAGCTCTTGGAACATTGTCGAAGGCTGACCAAGCCCGAGGTTGGCCAGTACGGTTTCGACTTCAGAGGCAAAGGCTATCCCACCGCGTTCATCGATCTTGTGATGACATCCTTCTTCGACGACATAGATCCCAACTGCATGTACCTCAAGAGGGATGGAAAACTCATCTTCGAAGATCCCAGAGCACTCGAAGCGATCAAGTTCTACATCGAGTTGTTCAAGACGGCTCCAAAAGATTCGATCAACTGGGGTTTCGACGAGCAAGTGAACGCCTTCGCTTCCGGAGTCACGCCTTATCTCTTCCAAGACCCAGACACGGTGGGACTGCTGAACGAGATCATGAAGGAAGGAACTTACAAGACCGCACCACTGCCGATCGGTCGTGGTGGAAAGGCTTATCCAACGATCGGCTTTGCCGGATGGGGCATCACGAGCTATTCGAAGTACAAAGATCTGGCGTGGAAGTTCTTAGAATTCTTCAACTCTCCTGAGATCAACGCGTACTGGTGCAGGGACTACGGTGCGCTGCCCGTGGACATGAGAGTTTATGAGATCGATCCTTACTTCAAGAGTGAAACCTTCTACGGCTGGACTGCGATGTTCGAAGATGAGAAGCACTATCAGTTCACCAAGTATCCGCTCGATAACGAAGCTTGGAGCGAATGGAACGAGCTCCACGAAACGACGATGCAACAGGTACTGTTGGGCAAGATGAAACCAGAAGATGCTTTGAAGACTTGGGCGGATTTCTGGAAGAAGGCAGGGCTTGTGAAGAAGTGAAGAGATCCAAACTCTGGATACTGATGCTCGTTCCAACTTTTGCGCTTGTCTTTTTCGTGAACCTTTACCCCCTCGTCCGCGGGGGGGTAATTTCATTTCAAAGGCTCACCGTCTTCAACTTGAACAATCCACGCTTCATTGGTTGGAACAATTACAGGACGATCTTGAGCGATCCTGCCTTTCCACGCTTGCTCTGGAACACCTTCGTTTGGATCGCGTGCTCGGTGACGTTCCAGTTCCTGTTTGGACTCATCTTGGCATTGCTCTTGGCAAAACCCTTCTTCGGTAGAGGCTTGTACATGGGATTGGTGTTCTACCCGTGGGCGCTCTCAGGTTTCGCCATAGGTTTACTCTGGTCTTGGCTCTTGAACGGTCAGTTTGGCATCGTGAACGATGTCCTCATAAGGCTTGGTCTGTTAAGAACGCCCATAGGGTTCCTCTCGGACGAGAGGTTCGCGATGTTCTCGGTCATCTTAGTGAACGTTTGGTACGGTATTCCATTCTTCGCGATCATGCTGCTCGCAGCGATCCAATCGATCCCTAACGAGCTGTACGAGGCCGCGCAGATCGATGGGGCGGGTTTTTTTAGAAAACTCTTTTCTGTCACGTTACCCTACATTCGTCCGACGATCTACAGCACAGTCCTTTTGAGGATCATCTGGGTGATGAACTTTCCCGACATCATCTATGGAATGACGCGTGGAGGTCCCGCAGGGGCGACGAACATCTTGTCCGTTCAGATGATAAACATCGTTTACTACAGGAACAACTTCGGGCTGGCCTCCGCACTCGGCATGATCATAACCGCCATCTTAACGATCTTCGCTGTGATCTATCTCGCGTTGCTCGAACGGGGTGAGTTCGAACTGTGAAAAAGAAGAAAGTGGTCGGCATCCTGAGGGCGATTGGACTTGGGATATTTCTCGTTGTGGCACTCTTTCCTTTGATCTGGATATTCCTCACCTCGATAAAACCTGCCACGGAGGTTTACACGTTCCCTGTGAGATATCTTCCTTCGAGAGCGACTTTCGAAGCGTACAGGTATCTTTTCAGTTTCGCGAGGTTCAACGTGTATTTTAAGAATTCTTTCGTCGTCGCAACGGTTTCGGCTGGGTTTTCCACGTTTTTCTCGCTCATGGCAGGCTACGTTCTGACGCGTGAGAGATTCAGGTTCAGAACCTTTTTGATCCTCGTTCTGTTCTTCGTTCAAATGCTACCCACGTATTTGATCATGATACCCCAGTTCACGATGTTCTCAAGGCTGAAACTCACAAACACGCTCACTTCCGTGATCATCATCTACACGGGCTTCGGCTCTGCGTTCGGCACGGTCATGGCGAGGGCTTTTTTGAAGAACTTGCCGCGAACGATCGAAGAGGCCGCCCTGATAGATGGCTGCAACAGATTGCAGGTGCTCTTCAAGGTGGTGATTCCACTTTTGCTTCCTGGTGTGGGCTCCATTTTCAGTTTTTGCTTCGTCAACAGCTGGAACGAGGTCTTCACGGCAGTCTTGTTTTTGCACACCGACAGCAAGATGACGGTACCCGTGGCGCTGTATTCGTTCGTTTCGAAGGCTGGGATACAGTGGAACGTGATGGCCGCAGGTATAGTGGTGGCACTGTTGCCAACGATAGTGGTTTTTTCACTCGCACAGAAGTACATAGTCGAGGGCTTGACACAGGGTGCGATCAAGGCGTGACCGTGTTATCATAAAGTGAGCAGAGCGAACAATTGGAGGTGGACAAATGAAGCTTCTCTTCAAGGGCGCAACGGTATTACCGATAACTTCAAAACCTTTCGTCGGCGATGTGCTCGTGGAGGATGGGAAGATCAAGAAGATAGGTCAGATCAAGCCTTCGAAGTCCATGGAAGTGATCGATCTGAAAGGCAAATTCCTACTCCCAGGCTTTGTTGACGCCCACGCCCACATCGGATTGTACCCAGAAGGTCTGGGACCGACCGAGAGCGAAGGAAACGAAATGACTGATCCCATCACGGCGCACCTTCAGGCGATCGATGCTTTCTATCCCGAGGACGAATCGATCAAAAAGGCGCTCTCAGGTGGTGTCACAACAGCATTCGTCGTGATGGGGAGTGCGAATCCAGTGGGTGGTGCGGGATTCATAGCGAAATTCAAAGGAAAAACCGCACTTGATATGTGTCTGGTCAATCCCGCTGGTGTGAAGATGGCGCTAGGGGAAAATCCAAAGAGGGTCTACTCTGAGAAGAAGATGATGCCCACGACGAGAATGGGAACGGCAGCAATCATAAGAACGTTCCTGCTCAAGTCGGAAGATTACATGAAGAAGAAAGAGCAGGCGCTGAAAGAGGGAAAACCCTTCTTGGAGAGGGATCCCAAGCACGAGGTTGGAGAGAAACTTTTGAAGCGTGAACTTCCCGCCAGGATACACGCACACCGCGCGGACGACATCGTGACCGCGGTTCGACTCGCCGAAGAGTTCAACTTGAAGATCGTCTTGGAACACTGCACGGAGGGCTACAAGGTTGCGGACATGCTCGCGAGCAAGAAGATACCCGTCGTGGCTGGTCCTCTCATGACCTTCGCCACGAAGCTGGAACTCAGGCATATGACCATGGAAGCTCTGAGGATACTCGTCGAAAAGGGAGTACTCGTGGCGCTCATGTGCGATCATCCCGTGATACCTTTGGAGTTCGCGTCGGTTCAAGCGGCGGCAGCAATGCGTTACGGTGTGAGAGAAGAGGATCTTTTGAAGATGCTCACCATAAACCCTGCCACGATCCTTGGCTTACAGGACAGACTTGGTTCGATAGAACCTGGTAAGGATGCTGACTTGGTCGTTTGGTCGGGACATCCGTTCGACATGAAGTCTGTTGTGGAGAAGGTTTACATCGAAGGTGAACTCGTTTACAGTAAATGAAGAGGCGGCTCAGCCGCCTCTTTCTAACGTGCTGAGTATCACACCCAGGAGTTTGAAGATCACTTCGTGGTCGGGCAACGAAACCATGATGGTCTGGTTTCTCAGACCCACGGTTGGAGAAGTGAGCAAGCACTCCGGACAGTTCTCCGCGATGTACTCGCACAGGTACGTTTCTAAGGTGTAGATCCTTCCGTCGGAGATCCTCTTCAGTGCTATACTCGAAACTGCTTTGGACTTGACATCCACACCTCCGAGAACCAGCAAAAGTCGCGTGTCGTCTCGAGCGTGTTCGAACAACAGCTCGGTCAACTTGTCCACGTTCGCATCGCTCTCAACAAAACGCACTTGTACCTTTCGCTCTTTGAACCAATCTTTCACTCTTTCTTTGAAACACTCAGAACTTTCGACAAAAATGCAGACTATCATGAGATCTCCTCACTTCCATGGATCGTATTCTCCAGAGAGAAATCTGTCGATCCATTCGGCTGCTCTCTTGCCAGCACCCATCGCTTCGATAACGGTGGCCGCTCCGGTGACGATGTCTCCACCTGCAAAGACCTTCCTCACGCTCGTTGCACCACTGTTCTCATCGGCGATGATGTAGCCGTATTTGTTCAATTTCAGTCCATCGAACTGGCTCAGAAGGAACCTGTTCGCCTCTGTGCCTATGGCTTCTATGACGGTGTCTGCCTCCAAGATGAACCTGCTGTCCTCTATCGGAATGGGGCGGCGCCTTCCAGATTCGTCCGGCTCACCGAGCCTCATCGAGATGCATTCGGCGCCAACCACCTCACCC
>JAPYWY010000268.1 GCA_028276125.1 Pseudothermotoga sp. | reverse complement strand
CGGACAGTACCGCCTGTGGCTCGGGGAAGGTTGGTCCATAAAGGTAATTGAACCTTCGTGCGATCTCTCTCGTCAGCTCAATGTGATACACCTGATCCTCTCCAACGGGAACGCCCTCTGCCAGATACATCAGTATGTCCGCTGCTTGAAGCACTGGATAGAGGAGAAAACCCGCGTTGGACAGGTCTTTTTCGGAGAGCTGTTGTTTCATTTCCTTGTACGTCGGCACCCTCTCCAACCAAGGCAGTGGTACTACCATCGAAAACAACAACGCCAGCTCGGCGTGCTCCTTAACGCCAGATTGAACGAACAGAACAGATTTCTCAGGGTCCAAACCGCAGGCGAGAAAGGCGCGCATCACTTCCACCGTGTGATCCTGAAGCTGCTTGGTGTCATCATAAGCAGTGGTCAAGGCGTGCCAATCGGCAACGAAGAAAAAGCATTCGTGACCTTCTTCCTGAAGCAATTTCCACGTTCTGAGCGCCCCAACGTAGTTTCCGATGTGCGGTTTACCCGTAGGTCTCACACCGCTGAGAAGTCTCAAACGTTACCACCCCTCGATGCGATTCGCGCGACACGGTTCATCAGTATGGCTGTCGTCACGACGCCCACCCCACCGGGCACAGGCGTGACCAAGCATTTCTTTTCAACCTCAGGATCCACGTCCCCAACAACTTTGTCACCCACGACGTTTATGCCCACATCTATGACCAAAGCATTCTCCCTCACCATATCGGGTTTCAAAAAGCCCGCACGGCCCACCGCCACGATGACTATGTCTGCCTGGGCTGTCTTCTCTTCAAGCTTTTGAGTCTTCGTGTGACACACCGTCACGGTTGCGCTCCTATCACGTCTCAGAAGCATCACGCTCAAAGGTAAGCCAACCGTGTTGCTTCGGCCGATTATCACAACGTTCTTTCCGACCACATCAATGGTGCGGGTGAGAATTTCGATGACTGCCGCAGCGGTACATGGCGCGAAACTCTCTTCAGCGTACATGAGTCGTCCAAGGTTGACTGGGTTTCTCCCTTCAACGTCTTTCGCTGGATCGATGAGCGAAGCAACCTGTAGCTCGTCAACACCCTTCGGTAAAGGATGTGCCACGAAGATTCCATGCACCGTCTCATCCTTGGAGAACTCCAAAAGCTTTTCTGAAAGAGTTTCAACGCTGTCCAACACAAAAATTTCATGCTCGATGTTCAAACTCTTGGCCTTCTTCTGCTGGCTCTTCAGATACGAGATCGTTCCTTCATCTGGATTCACCGCCAAACTGACTAACTTCGGTTTGGTTACTTTCGTGAGGGCCATCGTTTCTTCGTCTACGGATTTGGCGATGCTCTTACAGTCAATGAACAAATGACATCACCTCAGAAAAGTCCAACGATGTTGCCATCGTCGTCGATATCGATGTTCACCGCATTCGGCCTCTTTCCAAGCCCAGGCATCAACATAATGTCTCCCGACACAGCGACCACAAAGCCCGCTCCGGCGGACAAAAGAAAATCTCTCACAGTGAAGGTGTAATCTTTGGGTGCACCGAGTTTGTCAGGATCGTCCGAGATGGAATACTGCGTCTTTGCGACTATCACAGGTAAGTTGCCGTAGCCGTTCCTCTCCAGCCTTTCGAGAGATGTTTCAGCTTCCTTGGTGAAGGCGACGTCTTTGGCTCTGTAGATCTCTCGAGCGAGAATTTGAAGCTTTTCACGGACAGATTCTGATCCTTTCAAAAGGGGGTTATACCTGGAATCGTCCGCCACACGGACAACTATTTCCGCCAATTCGATCGCACCCTCAGAACCTTTCGCAAAAGCTTCGTTCACCGCAACGGGAACGTCCATGCGCTCAACGTACCTCCTTAGGAACTGAAGTTCGTCATCGGCGTCGGTCTCGAATTTGTTGATCGCAACGACGACGGGAACTTGGTACTTTTTCATGTTCTCGATGTGAACTCTTAGATTCTCAACTCCCTTTTCGAGGGCTTCAAGATTGGGTTTGGCCAATTCCTTCAAATTCATTCCCCCGTGGTACTTCAGCGCTCTCACCGTCGCAACGATGACGATGGCGGAAGGTCTGATGTTGGCTGTCGGTGCGACGAAATCCAAGAATTTTTCAGCACCGAGATCCGAGCCAAAGCCCGTCTCTGTTACCACGAAGTCGCTCAAACCAAGTGCCATCTTCGTGGCGATGATGGAATTGGTTCCGTGCGCAATGTTTGCAAACGGTCCACCGTGAATGAAAGCAGGAGTGTTCTCGCTCGTCTGAACGAGGTTCGGGTTGATTGCATCCTTCAAGAGAACCACAACCGAACCTTGAACCTCGAGGTCCGAAACTTTGACGGGCTTGTTCGTTCTTGTCCAGGCAACGACCACATCACCGACGCGCTTCTTCAGATCCTGAAGGTCTTTGGCCAAACACAGTATGGCCATCATTTCGGACGCCGCGGTGATCACGAATCTATCCTGCCGGGGATAACCGTTCGCGTGCCCGCCCAAAGCCACAACGATGTCTCTCAATGCACGATCGTTCATGTCCATCGTTCTGGGCCAGTTGATCTTCGTCACGTCTATGTCGAGCTCGTTGCCAAACCTCACGTGTGCATCGATCATGGCGGAGATCAAATTGTGCGCACTCGTCACGGCGTGTATATCACCGGTAAAGTGAAGGTTGATGTCTTCCATGGGTAGTACCTGAGACTTGC
>JAPYWY010000266.1 GCA_028276125.1 Pseudothermotoga sp. | reverse complement strand
TCCTCGCCCCTTTCTATTCTGATCCTCTCTTTGATAATGACTTGTTCCAAGTCTTTTGCGTCCAATCGAGCTATGAGTACGTACTCTCCGCTTTTCAAATCAACGTTCAGAGCAAGCATGAAGAGCCTCTGTGCTGCAGGTAGTATCGGATTGTCATTCGCGTACGAAGCACTCACGATTCTTTCGGTCGATTCAGGATAAATGATGCCGTTCTCTTCACGTTCCGGTATGATTCTTTCGAGTCCAACACTGATAGAAGGCAAAAATGCATGTTCCCTTCGTTGTTAACGACCAAATCAACCTCCAAACCTTCTTCCGTGGGAACGACCTTCGTAAATTGCATGGAAGCTCTTTGGATCATTTCCTCGTCTTTCCCAACGAACACGAGCAAGTTTGCACCCTGTTCACTCTTGAGATCTTCCGCGGTCGCCACGAAGGAAAGATCGAAGTACTGACCTCCCTTAACACCTTCGGATGGTCTTACGCTGATCCTCAGTTTTCTACTCTGATTTGGTCTCAGTTGGAACGAAGTTGGACTGATCTCGATCCAACTCGGTGCTTGACCTCTAGTTTCGGTGGGAACCAGTTCGCCCTCAAGGTCGTACACCAGAGGATACACGGAAGCTGAAACGTTCACCGTCTGATTGCCCCTGTTGAAGATCTCCACCGTCGTGCTTCTGAACGCACCTGGAAGGCATTTCAGTTCTATGTTCCCTGGTTCGACGAAGATCAAGGGCGCTTCACTCTGTTTTTGAGTCTTCGAAACTGCTTCATCCTTAACGATGTTCAGTTCCGCTTCCAAGATCGCGGGCCTGTAGCCTCCGTAGTTGACCACGGCCCTCGCGATGTAGCTTCCTTCGGGAAACTGTCGAGTCGTTATGCTCCTCAGTTCGACCTCTGCCCCGGGTAGGATGTTCCCGCTGCCCATGGGAAACTTCGCCAAGGTCCTATTGTCTTTGGTCTTGATGATCAGCTCACCGTAAGCTTGCACGTGAATGTTGCCCTTGTTGAGAACCGTCACCGCAAAAACGTTCGCGTTCGGACCGATGATGTTCTGTACCTCTGTCAAGGACGGTATCTCACTTATCTTCCTCAGAGAAAGGCCTGTAACGTAAAGTTCTGGCCTCTTTCGCAAGGAGTCGATGTTCAACTCGATGAAGCTGGCTATTTGATAGTCTAGGAGCACGCCGAAGCCTGCTGCCTCTTCCATCCCCGTCAGTTCCTCTTTCTTGGTCACGATCTTGAGCACCACGGCAGCATACCTGCCACCGATCACACCACGAGGAACGTTTATTTCAACGTCAACTCTCGCGGTTTTTTTCGGTTGCACGCTGAACTTCGTTGGTGTCACCTTGGTCCATTTGGCAGCCGAGTAGTCGGTCGAGCCGGCGGGTGCAACAACGTATCCACCTTCTCTGTTCTGAACGACGTCCATGACAGTGACCTCGAAGTTTACAGTCTCGAACTCGTCCGCGTTCTCGATGAAGATCGAAGCTGAAGTTTTCTCACCTTGTCCGACGACTTTGCTTATCAAGATTGGATCGATACGTATGTTGAAAGAAAAAATCATCATACACATCGATAAGATCAACGCAACCGTTATCTTTTTCATCTTCACTCACCCCTGATCTTTCTCAGTTTGGAAAAACGAGGGGACGTGAGTCCCCTCGAGCTTTAAAAAGTTTACGTTCTTCTTACTACTGCGGTATCTGAGTGTAGTTGTAATCTGGTTTGAAGAAACCTGTCTCCGGATCGATCCAGGGCTTGATCCTCTGCAACGTCAGAACAACCATACCGCTCGTCTTGTAAGTGCTCGACGAGTTGCATTCTGCAACGAATATCTTGCTCCACAGCTTCGTTTCGAAACCATAGTGCAACCTGTTGCTGTCTGGAATGATGAAACTGAAGGTTGATAGATCCGAAGCCGCTACGAACTGAACGTTCTGATTGCTGCTACCATATCCAAGCCACATCTCTATGAAGTCCTTGACCGTCGTGTACGGTCCTTGGTAGGTTGGATTGCCAAGACCAACGAAAGAAACTGCGACTTCACCGTTGCTCGCAATGTTCGCCGTGATGCAGTCTGTCAAATACGTTCCAGGTTTTCTCACGTACCAAGCCCACTTGGTGCCAGTCACCTTGAAATCGATCCACTGAGCGACCTGGACCTCAACCTCTGCGTTGATCGTCCATGTTTGTTTGTTGCACCTGCCCTCGGCTCCACCCAGCGAGAAGGCCCACGCGTCAGCCTGAACGTCCTCAGGTCCGTCGCTGATGGAAACCCAAGCACCATCGATCCATTTCCAAACTTCGAGCTGGGACTGTGCGAACGCTGTGAATGCGAACGCTACCAGTATTGCCACCAACGTCAGTACGATCTTCCTCATAGCTGTTCCCTCCTTTTCGTTTCGTGGTTGAAACTTTCCGTCAGATTCACTGTTTTTCGACGTAATCTTCCACCGCTTTGAGTGTGAAAGTTATCGTGGCCGAGTTTCGATACGTTCCACCCTGTTGAACTGAAAGCTGGACTTTGTGTAGCATGTTCAATCGCTCGCCAGATTGCAAGTTCAATGACACACCGTTCAGATCCCTCGCCCTTATCCAGCTCTCTACGTTCGCCAAATCATTCGCGAACGCGTAGTGAACCAACAATTTTTCCTCTCCGCCCCCTTCCAACGAAAGATCATCGAAATTCGAGAAA
>JAPYWY010000264.1 GCA_028276125.1 Pseudothermotoga sp. | reverse complement strand
CAGAGAGATGTTGAAGCTGCGAATCTTGTGTTCTCCGTCGTCGGAGGCATGTATCCTGTGCCGTTAGGTGTCCCTTTCGATCGGACATTTCTGGAGATCTACAGAGGCATCGATTTGAGCAAGTACATCAGAAGGACAGCTGAGGGTGTTGAGGTCGAAGTTCCAAAGGGGTTTTATTTCTTCATGGGTGACAACACGAACGACAGCTTCGACAGCCGTTACTTCGGTTTTGTACCCAAGGATCACGTCATCGGAAAGCCCATATTGCGCATATGGCCATTGCAAAACTTTGGTCCAGTACAAGGGAGCTGATTGCTCCCTTTTATTTTGCTTTGCGGGAGGGTTCGGATCATGTTCAACGTTGTGGATCATCCGCTGATAAAGCACAAACTCACCATCATGAGGAACAGAGACACAGGTCCGAAGGAGTTCAGAGAACTTCTCAGGGAGATCACGTTCCTCCTTGCATACGAAGCGACGCGTAACGTTGAAACGATCGAGGTTGACGTTGAAACACCGCTTGAAAAGACTAAGGGCTATGCGATTGAGGATAAAAAGATGGTAGTTGTTCCCATACTCCGGGCGGGTTTGGGTATGGCCGACAGTATCCTTGAACTGATGCCCAACGCATCTGTGGGGCACATAGGCGTTTACAGAGATCCCCAAACCTTGAGGCCTGTACAGTACTACTGCAAGTTGCCGAAAATAGAGGAAAAGAGCTTTGTCTTCTTGCTCGATCCTATGTTGGCGACAGGTTTTTCCGCAGTCCACGCAGTGAACATTTTGAAACAACACGGGGCAAAGAACATCGTTCTGGTCTGCTTGATCGCGGCACCCGAGGGAGTGAAAGCGTTGGAAAGTCACCATCCAGATGTACACGTGTACGCCGCTGCACTCGACAGACAGCTCAACAACCACGGTTATATCCTGCCCGGCCTGGGAGACGCAGGCGACAGGCTGTACCGAACCAAGTGACTGGACGAGTTCACATGAGAAACAGTTATCACTGAAATTATACAAGTCCAATTCAACCCGTTAACACGAGACGACGGTGTGTCAGTTGAACACGTTGAACATAGCGGCGACCAAAAGCATTACTTGTGAAAGTGGACAACATGAGAAAGGAGCCTGAAAATCAGAGAGCAGTCGAAGAACTCTTCAAGACCACTTGGCCCGTCACGACGTGGGCAGAAGTTCTGGCTCAATGAATACCCATTGAAGTTGCGCCCGGCCATCAGGCCGGGCTTTTCTTTGATATTCTCATAGACATGTGAAGGCGACTGAATTTGAGAAAAATGAACCCGAAAGTTCTCCCTGTTCTCTGCACATCCACCTGCGAGCTTCGTACAACGATGTTTGTGTCCAGCAAAAAATAGGGGACCCTTTCGGACGTCCCCCAATACATCTTCTATAAAGCCTGGTAGCCCCACGGGGAGTCGAACCCCGACCTTCGGACTGAGAATCCGATGGACTAGCCGTTATCCTATGGGGCCACATCTATTATTATACCATAAAGTACAACAAGTCAAGTCTTCAGTTCGTGGACCATTACGACAAGACTCACACTACGTCAGACTACACCTTTGAAAAACCGATACCGCACGATGATTTTATCACACCCAATCGTTTGGTTGTCAACGCTATTGTCCCTCCACATTCTCACAGCGTCTGAAGTTCTATAATCAACTTGAGAGACTATCCACGGGGGAACCTCACGATGGAAGAAGACGTGCTCCTTTTGGACTTCGAAGGAGTGTATCTCTTCCAACCAAGACTCCTTGAAAGATCGAAACACTTTGACCTGAGACACCTCAGGTCGGTCAAGTACATGTGTGATGAAACCACGCTGACGCTCGTCGGAAAGTTGGTCGAAAGAGCCAAGGTAGCTTTCCTGGGTGATTCCGCCTACCATCACTTCTCCTACGTTTTCTTGACCTTCATCGATACACCTTTCGAGCTCGTCGTCTTCGACAACCACAGAGACGATATGAAGAAGGCTTCAACACTGCTCACCTGCGACGGATGGATCAGAGCTGCGCAGAAATTGAGAAATCTTCAAGCAGTGCACATCGTGAGAAGAAAGAATGACCTTCCCGGATGCTTGAAACATCCAATCTATTTGAGCATAGACAAAGATGTCCTCTCGGATCGTTTCCTCAAGCTCGGCTGGAGTCAAGGTAGTATGAAACCCGAAGAGTTGTTGGAAGCTGTGGAGTTCTTACGTGAGAAATTTGAAATCGTTGGTGTGGACATCAGTGGTGAACCGAGAGATGCCTTGGAAATGACGCGGAGCGAAGAGATCAATTTGGAGTTACTCAAGATCATTCTGAAGGATGAGTTTTCCAGAGCGACTCTCAAATCCTCCTCACACTGTCACCACGTTTGACAAGAATCATAATGATCGAGGCACACACCACGAAGATCGCAGCGAAGTTGAACAGCACTTTATAGCCAAAAATATCCATGATCAAGCCTGTCAGCGGTGGCGAGACTATGTTCGCCAGCATCGAGGCAAAATAATACAACCCGGTGTAACCACCAAGCTTTCGCTCAGGAGCCATGTCCAACACCATCGGCAACGAGTTGACGTTGGTCAGTGCCCAACCCGTGCCACCGATCACGAACAACAACAGAAAAGGTTTGACTATTGCATCACCGCTGGTCACTGAGGCAACCAAAGTCCCTGTGAATAGGCATGCAGCCGTGATTATGAGTCCCAGAATT
>JAPYWY010000265.1 GCA_028276125.1 Pseudothermotoga sp. | reverse complement strand
GTCGAACTCCTCGCTGGCGTAGAAACTCTCGAAAACACTCTTCCAGTCGAACCTTTCGAACTTATTCGAGAGACACTTAAGGAATCTATCGTAGTTGTTGGTTGTTCCATCCGCACATCTCGTTATCTGTGCAACACAGTCGAGTATCTCGAAATGATCCAAGGCTATTCTGTATTGTTCCACCATGAAGACGTTCAGCGAAAAGAAGTATGCCTCCGCAAACTCATCCTCGTCCACGAGTGCGAGAGTTCCGTCGTAATCGATCAGCAACGCCTTCATTTTGAATCACCTCGCTTGCCTCTCGCCCCCTCTTTGAAATATTTTCGTCTGAATCACTGATACCTGTAGATGGGATTCTTCGTGGCTGTAACGTCGTCCAATCTCTTCACCGGTGTGTTGTGCGGTGCGCTTTTCACCAGATCGGGATTCTTGAACGCTTCGTCAACTATTCTACCTAAGATCTCTGCAAACTGATCGAGTGTCTGTTTGTTTTCCGTCTCCGTAGGTTCTATCATCATCGCCTCGTGTACTATCAACGGGAAGTATACGGTCGGTGCGTGAACATTGTAGTCCAAAAGTCTTTTGGCAACGTCCAAGATTCGCACACCCGTCTTTTTGACGAACTCGCTTCCATCAACGACGAATTCATGCATGCAAATCCTTTCAGAAGCGATCTTGAAATGCTTGGAGAGCAATTTTCTCAAATAGTTGGCGTTCAACACGGCCATCTCGCTTGCACGCTTGAGTCCATCTTCACCCATGGTCAGTATGTAGGCGTACGCTTTTACAAGAACGCTGAAGTTCCCGTAGAAGCTTCTCATCCTACCGATGCTCTCTGGCAGATCGTAGTCAAGATGATAAGATCCGTCCTCAGACCTCCTGACGAGTGGAACGGGTAAGAATCTGGCAAGGAACTCTTTGACGCCCACCGGTCCACTGCCCGGCCCTCCCATGCCGTGTGGAGCAGAAAAGCTTTTGTGCAGGTTCAAATGAACCACGTCGAAACCCATGTCACCCGGCCTGAACCTTCCCATGATCGCGTTCAAGTTTGCCCCGTCGTAGTAGAGCAGAGCCCCTGCCTCGTGAACGAGTTTCGCTATCTCGAGGATATCTTTCTCGAAGAGACCGAGCGTGTTGGGGTTCGTGAGCATCAGAACGGCAACCCTATCGTTCAAGTGTTTCTTCAACTCTTCCACATCGAGAAGACCATCTCTCGTGGATTTCAACTCCACAACCTCGAAGCCTGCCATAGCGGCCGAGGCTGGATTCGTCCCGTGCGCTGAATCAGGTATCAAAGCTATCGTCCTCTTCGTATCGTTTCTCGAAAGATGGTACGCTTTGACGATGAGCATACCTGTAAGCTCACCGTGCGCGCCCGCGGCTGGCTGGAGCGTCATCTCGTCCATGCCCGTTATTTCGCACAGTGCTTCTTTGAGTTCGTACATGAGCTGCAGAGCACCTTGGACTGATTCAACGGGTTGATAAGGGTGTATTTCGGTGAAGCCCTCTAATGAGGCGAGAAACTCGTTCATCTTCGGGTTGTACTTCATCGTACAGGAACCCAAAGGATAAAAACCTTTGTCGACCGAATAGTTCTTCGAAGCCAGTTCAGTGTAGTGTCTCACCACGTCGAGTTCGCTGAGCTGTGGCAATCTTGGTTTCTTAGCTCTGATCAGGTGCGCCGGCAAATCCTTTTTTTCGAAAGGTACGGTACTTTCGGGAAGTTTGAAACCCTTTCTTCCAGCAACCGATCTTTCGAAAACTGTCATTTTGAACCACGCTCCATCGCGCTCGACAACTGTTCTATGCTCTCTTTCGTGTTGACCTCCGTCGTACAGGCGAGCGCGAGCCCTTTGTAACGTTCATCGAACCACGCAAGGGGTAAGGGAGCCAGGAATCCTTCGTCGAACAGCTCTCTCCAAAGCTTTTCGTAGTCTTCGTTCGCAACAAAGACGAACTCGTTGAAGAATGGGCCTTTGAACTTCAGTTTGAAACCCCTCTCTTCAAGTCTTCTTGCTAAGTAATGTGCGTTTGCATAGCTCCTCTCAGCGATCTCACGGAGTCCTTCCGGGCCCACGAGACTCATGTAGACAGCGTTGGTGAGTGCCATCAACGCATGGTTCGTGCATATGTTTGACGTAGCCTTCTCGCGCCTGATGTGTTGTTCCCGAGTTTGGAGGATCATCACGTAACCGATCTTGCCTTCTACGTCCTTCGTCTGGCCTATGATCCTACCAGGCATTTTTCTGACGTACTTTTCCAACGTTGCAAAGAAACCTACCGTCGGTCCTCCGAAGTTCGGTGGTATGCCCAACGGTTGGCCATCGCCGACCACGATGTCCGCTCCAAAACTCCCGGGTGGTTCAAGCAGAGAAAGCGAAATAGGCTCAGCAACGACGATGAGAACCAGATCCTTGGCAACCTCTCGCACGAGCCTGAGATCCTCGATGACTCCAAAGAAGTTTGGCTGTTGTACAACGACAGCACAACTGTCGGCGTCCAAGAACTTTGAAAGGATGTTCAAGTCCGTCGAGCCGTTCTCATCCACAGCTATGGGGACGAACTGCAGATCGAAACCTCTGGCGTAAGTTTTGCACGTTTGCACGTACTCTGGATGAACAGCTTCGCTCATCAACACCTTTGTTCTGCCGTTTATCCTGTGAGCCATTAACACGGCTTCGGCGAGCGCAGAGGCTCCATCGTACATCGACGAGTTGGCGACCT
>JAPYWY010000262.1 GCA_028276125.1 Pseudothermotoga sp. | reverse complement strand
GGCTTGATCTTTCTATCGAACCGAACAACTATGGATTTGTTCGTTGGTACATCCCGTTGTTTGTCCGATGGATCGGTTGAAATGATCTTCACGAAAGACGCCGTTTTGAAATTCAGTGAGAAAGCCAAGTTTGGATTCCCGCTGGAATCCTTCAGTGCGCCACTTTGAATTTCCAATACGTACGGTTGGTCAACAGCCAGCGGGGAGCTGAAGGACACAGTGAGTTCGTTGTTGCTCAGAGTGACGCTTGCGCCTTTACTGGCGTCCGTCACGTACTCGCCGGTGGACTTTTTCAAAACGATCGCATCTCTTCGAACGAGTGCGCAGTTCTTGTTGAAGACGAACTTGATCGACGGTTTGATGGGCACGTTGCCTTCGCCGTTTCTGATGGAACTACCCACCACGGTGAGAGGTGAACCCGTCGTGAAAGTGATACGAAATTCGTTCAGGTTCCCCGCGTTCGAAGCATCCTTGAACGCGTTCTGTTGAACGATCAACTCGTAGAACGTGTTACCTTCCAGTGAACTTTTCGGTGAAACAGTGACTGTGGAGCCTTGGATACTCACAGCCGTAGGCACACCTTGATTCGTACCAACCTTGCGTAACAAGATCTTTGAACCATCGAACGCTGAAACGTTCGAACTCAAGAACAGCTTTATTTGTGGCTGTAAACTTACTTCGGTGGAGCCATCTCTCAACGAAGAATCGAGAACTTCCGGCGATCTGGGTCCCTTGTAATGAAAGAGCGCAGGACCTATCTTGAGTCCGCGGTTTCCATTGAGGTCCCCTTCGACCGTGCCATCGGTGTAAAAACTCAAGACACTGTGGGCGAAACCGATCGCAGCTACGGTTGCTTTCAGCCTCAGCCACAGATGAATACGATCGCTGTAAGGAAGCTGGAAATTCTCGAAGATGAGCGTTGAAGCTTTGGCGATCTTTTCGTCGATCTCGAAGAGCGTCGCAACCAACTTTATCGATTCGAGCGCGAACTTCAAATATCCAGCCTCGCTCATCTCGGCCACATCGATCACGATATCCGTGATGCCGCTTGCATAGTTTTGGAGCAGATCTTGAATGTAACCTTCGCTGCTGTGACTCACAGATTTGAACAAGAGTTGAACCTTAGATCTTGAAAGGACTTGGTTGATGGAGAATCCTTGTCCCAATCCAGCCGCTATCGCGATGCTGTAACCGCCTTGACCGGTCCAACCCTCACCGACCACGTTGATGGTACCAGCGTACGCAACGTCAAAGTAGACGTCAGGATTGCTCGAAAATCCCGCTGGAACGTTTGGCTTGGAAAAGCTTCTGAATATCACGTAGTCGACCGACGCTTTCTGGGGAGCACCCCAACCCCAGATGGTCCCGAGGCCCGCAGCGTGCATCCAAACTTTTCCAGTCGAAAAGGCATCGTAAGCCGTGTAGGAAACCTTACCTTCGTAGTAGAGGGGTTGAAACGCGTCGTTGACAACACAGTTGAAACCTCTTGCGAGAGATAGCTTCGTGATCAATCTTGGGTCGCTGTAGGGTTTGTACAAACGCACCTCGATGTACTTCAGAGACGTTCTGTAAGGAAGGATCAGATAGGCTATGTGCCAACCTGTTATGTTGTCGATGTTGTCGTTGTCACGACCGTAGCGAAAAACGCCTACGACTTTGTCAGAGGCGTCATAGCAGATGAATGTAATTCTGTCGTTTGCCACAGAGCCTAGGGAAGAGACACCGTACCAGCGTAGCTCGACAGCCTCGAAGAAGTTCTGTTCCAACATGAGTCTGTAGCGAGATTCATCCTTGCTTTCCATGATCACTTGCCAGTTGCTGAAGGTGAGCTCAGCCGCGCAGAGGACAGATAACAGGCATGAGACTATCAGCCAAACGAGTTGGATCTTGATCTTCACAACACCACCCCCCTGAGACTTTCACACCTCAAAAGAGTGTTTTTCGATTTTAAAAATGCCACCCTTCGGTTAGAAAGTGATTAGAATCTAATAGTCGATGGTCGAACGGGAGGATCTTCGAAGCGAGGTTTCAACAATCGATTTGCTTCAGAATGTTCTCCAGTAGAAGTTTCAGCCTTTCGAGAGAGAGGTGCGTTCTTCCTATCTGAAAGTTCTTCTCCACGATCTCTGAGAGTCGCTCGGGGTCGCAGAGCAGCTGCTTCAATCTCCGCGCCGCATCGTCCAATCTCTGAACGTCGAGCCTGTACAAACCCTCGTTTTCGTCGTAATGAGCGGTATCACCGAGCGAGATGAACTGGAAGCCTAAAGGTGCGATGTCACTTTTGTACACGGGATATTCGAACACGACGAGTGGCTTTTTCGCAAAAACCGCCTCGATGAGCTGGTTACCCCAGCCCTCGAGTATCGATGTGTAGGTGATGACGTTGCAGATCGCGTACATGTCCCAGAGTGAATAGTATTTCCTGTCGTTCACGAACCTCTCCGATCTGACCATTTCGAACGTGAAGTGAGTTTCGTAGGGCATGCTTTCAGCTTTTTTCACGATCTTTCGATAGTACTCTTGAGATTCCGTTTCTGGAAAACCCGCCAGAACGAAATGGACATTTTTCTCGACTTTTTCGCTCAAGCACGCCACGAAATCCATCGCTATCTCTATGGCTTTCCTCGGAACGATCCTGGTGGCGTGCAGTACCACAAGATCGTCTTCGGATATGCCGAGAACGGATCTGAGGTCTCTGTTGTACTCATCGATTCGCCAAACAGGTTGGTTGAAGTCGAACACGTTCGGTACAACGACAGAATCGATATTCTTTC
>JAPYWY010000261.1 GCA_028276125.1 Pseudothermotoga sp. | reverse complement strand
GAAGCGCTTGGTCTAACGCTTGAGCAACTTTCAGAAAAGACGGCCATACCCGTGTGGAAGCTCAGGCTCATAGAAGAGGGACAGTTCGACAGGGTCGATGCACCTTTTTACGTGAGACATTACATAAAGTTGTGTGCGGAACAACTCGGACTCGATGCCAGTCAATTGATAAGTACGGAGGACCTCTCGAGAGAATCGGCACAGGCGAAGCCGAAGAAGTACACGTTCTCAGAGAGAGTTAATCTGCTCATGCTTGCGATGTGCTTGGTCGCGGCAATACTGTTCTTCTATTCGATGGTGAGGTTCTTCAACGTGCTCGGTCAACCGGGCGCCAAACTCGTGAACATTGGTAATCAAGCTATCTTGCTCGATGGCAAGCCTGTTGTGCCGGGAGAGTCGGTCTTACTGAAGGTCGGCAACAAGTACGAAGTGAAGAACAACAAGAACGGTTGTGCAATTGTCTCGGCAAACAAACAGTGGCTCATAAGGGTCGAGAACTTCGAGGTGGTCCTGTGGGAGAGGTGAAGAAAGCTGATCTGGTGAACCTTGTCATCTTTGCGTTCTCCCAGTACATCGATTATTGGGTGGAAACGTTGAAACCCGAACTCGAGTCGACCTTCGGTAAGATAGATTACATCTCAAAAAAGTTGCCGTTCAGTATCTATACCAGCTATTACGACAGAGAGTTGGGTTCGGATCTTTGGGGTGTACTGCTGAGTTTCGAGAATTTGATTCATCCGTCGTTGCTCGCTGACGTGAAAATCTACACGAACGAGCTCGAGAAGAAGTACAGTGTGGAGGGAAAGAGAAAGTTCAATCTTGACCCTGGTTACGTTCATCACTCGAACTTTGTTTTGGCATCGACGAAATCGTGGGGTAACAGGGTGTATTTGAAGAACGGTGTGTACGCCGAGGTGACTCTGCTCTATCTTTCTGGTGAGTTCAAGCACTGGGAATTCACCTATCAGAACTACAGGAGCGAGGAGTACAAACAGGAACTCAAGAACATAAGAGAACTTTACATTCGCAAGAGAAGGCACTTCTTAAAGGGTGAGGAGATCGATGAGAATAGGTATAAAGGTTCTGGGCTGTCCGAAGAACGAGGCGGACTGCGATGTACTGGAGGCGATCCTTCGGAGCAAGGGCCATGAGATAGTGTACAACGTTGACGAAGCGGACATTGTAGTGATAGACACGTGTTGCTTTATAGAAGACGCGAAGAGGGAATCGATCGATGAAATACTCGATTTCATAGAATACAAGAAACAAAAGCCTTTCTTCCTCTGCGTGAAAGGGTGCCTCGTGCAGAGGTACGCTTCACAACTGGTTGAAGAACTTCCTGAGGTGGATGCCTGGTACGGCGTGCTGTCCCCGTATCGCCTCGCCGAAGCCCTCGAGAAGAAAGTCCGTTTCTTGGTGGAAGAGCCAGAGACGGTCTACGAGTGCGCACCACGCTCGAAGTTCAGCAGCTACGCGTACGTCAAGATAGCTGATGGATGTGATCGAAGCTGCACTTTCTGTGCGATCCCGGCCTTCAAGGGAAGATTTAAAAGTCGCAGCATCGAGAGCATAGAAGCGGAAGTGAGAGAACTCGTTCAGAATGGCGTGAAAGAGATAGTGCTCGTTGCTCAAGACACGACCGCTTATGGGATCGACCTGTACGGCAAGCCTTCCCTTCCAAAGCTTCTGAGAGTCTTGGACTCTTTGGAAGGGGAATTTCGCTTGAGGGTCATGTACATGCACCCAGACCATTTCGATGAAGAGATACTGAGCAGTTTCTGCGATTCTCGCAAAGTTCTGCATTATTTCGATCTGCCAGTCCAGCATGGCAGTGATGAGGTACTCGTGAAGATGGGTAGGATAAAGAAAAGCGAAGAACTTTTGGAAATGATCTTTTCGATACGCAGAGTCTTATCCGATGCGGCGATTCGATCGAGCGTCATCGTCGGGTTTCCTGGAGAGAAGGAGAAAAACTTTGAGGAACTGTTGGAGTTTCTCAAAGTAGCGAAGTTCGAAAGACTTGGCTGTTTTATCTACTCGGACGAGGAAGGAACTGTGGCGAGCGAGTTGCAAGACAAAGTGGACGAAGAGATCGCGAAAGAGAGGATGGAAGAGGTTCTGTCGTTGCAGGCAGAGCTTGCTAAGGAAAGCTTGTCCAGGTTCGTAGGTGAAGAGTTGGAGGTTCTCGTGGAGAGGTCAACCAAAAACTACTACGTAGCCCGCTCACACCTCGATGCTCCAGAGGTGGATGGAATCGTCCAAGTTCGCAAGGACGTAAATTTAAACCTTCCCTCGTTTCAGCTCGTCAGAATACTTGACACAGACGGCTTTGACTTGAAAGGGGTGCTCGTGTGAACGTGCCCAACATGGTCACACTATCGAGGTTGGTGCTGACGGTTCCGGTCTTTCTCGCGATCGAAGCCAAATCGTGGAAGTTGGCCCTGTTGTTCTTCGCCCTTGGAGCATTCAGCGATTATCTGGATGGGTTTCTCGCCAGGAAGCTGAACCAAGTCACCAACACGGGTAAGGTCATCGACCAGATCGTCGACAAAGTCTTCGTCAACTCCACACTCATAGCCCTCATACCCTTGATTCCGGCTTGGTTGGTCGCGTTCATCGTGGCGAGGGATACCGTCGTGAGTGCTGTCAGGATCTTGGCTGCGAGTAAGGGAACGATAGTTCAAGCCAACGTCTATGGAAAGGTGAAGACGGTTGTGCAGATGGCCCTCATAGTCGTGGTGCTGTTCTTCAGGAGCCTTTCGATCTCGTTCGTTCTGGC
>JAPYWY010000259.1 GCA_028276125.1 Pseudothermotoga sp. | reverse complement strand
GAGCAAGTGCTCCTGAACGCCTCGGGGAAGTAGTCCTCCCACTTCGCACCCGCGAAAACTTCTTCGACTGGAACTATCAACCCCATCTCTGCGAAGTAGCGCATCCTTTCACCCGCGAACCAAGTAACGACGTCAGCAGTACCTTTCGGTGAAGCGAGCCAGGTCCTCAGTAGCACCTTGAAGTCCTCGTGTGCGAACGTGTTCACAACGACCTCGTACTCAGGATACTTCTGCTGGAAGATCTCTACGAGTTCTGCGAGAGCTTTTCTCGGAGCAGGATCGGACATGTAGCTGTTGATGACGATCCTTTCCTTTGCGAAGACAAAGACCATGATCGTGGCGAGGACGAGTACGAGAAGCCTCTTCATGCGAACATCCCCCCTCACTCTGTGCCGGTAACGTTACCGGCACGATCTCCAGTTAAAATTAGCCACGAAGATACCACAATGTCAAGTCCTACAGATCGTCGAAATAAACAGCATTTGGCTATCAAACACCTCTGTGATTGTATGTGACTGAAAAACTCAATGGATCTTCTTGTTTTTGCTTCTTTCAGCTTGAGTTAACAAAAAGGGTGGGCATCGCCCACCCCGAGGCTTCTTTGATCTTTCTCAATAGAGAACAGGGCCGGTGATGATGGGTTCTTTTTGAATCGGATAAGTGAGAGGATAACCCATCGATCGAGCAATGATCCTTGGCACATCCGTGTTGTCAAGCCATCCTGTGAAATGTTCAGCACCAGGTCCAAAGGCGAAGATGGGAACTGGATCACCAGTGTGGTCAAAAGTTGTCCAACCGAGCAATGCCTTGGAGCTGACGTAACGTCCGAACGCGTTGGGTAAATCGTAGACACTCTTTGCAGTTTTCTTTACGTTCAAAAGCTGCGCGTACTCTTCTTCACTCATGTCAATATCGTAGAATTCCTTCACTCCCGCTATGAATTTTTCTTTGTCTTCGATGGGGTACCTTGCCAAGAACCAGTCAGTGTTGGCTTTGAATTTTCTAAGCTTGTCCACTTCAAGCATGTAGGTTCCCGTAGAGGTCGATAGACCTCCGGTTTCGTGGTCAGAGGTGACAACGATGAGGGTGTCTGGGTTCTTTTTCGAAAATTCGAGTGCGACACCGACCGCCTTGTCGAACTCGACTATTTCTTTCCAGACTCCGTATGGATCGTTACCGTGCGCCTCCCAGTCGATTTGAGATCCTTCGACCATCAAGAAGAATGGTTCACCATCTTTAGACAGCAGTTCCAGTGCCTTCTCCACCATCTCGTAGAGCATCGGTTGTTCCCCTGTCCTTTCGCTCGCGGGGGCAAGATGGCTCGAGGCGAACAACGCAAGCAACTTTCCACCTTCAACCTTTGCCAACTCACTCTTCTTGGTGATCACAGTATAACCACGTTCTTTTGCCAGAGATACGAGATCTTTTTCATCCTTCCTGCTACTGCCTTTGACCGACGCGGGGAGGAAGTTTCTCATACCTCCGCCCATGATCACATCGAAGTCACTCTCGATCAGTTGTTCGGCGAGTTCGTTCTCCATGTCTCTGTCGGGAACATGCCCGTAGAACGCCGCGGGCGTGGCGTGAGTGATTCTACACGTGACCACTATGCCAACCTTTACTCCGTACGACTTCAAGACCTCAGCAATAGAAGGTACTGGCTCTTTGTTTGGAAGCATGCCGATCATGCCGTTGTTCGTCTTGAAACCGGACGCGAGTGCGGTGCCAGCGGCAGCCGAGTCTGTCACCCACGTGTTGGCGGAAAAGGTCTTGACGATTCCAACATGTTGACTCTTCATCATGTTTAGCGGTCTTCCTTCGAGGATACTTGCAAGGTACACGTGGTTGAAACCCATCCCGTCACCTATGAAGTAGATGACGTTCTTCACGTAGGAAGCCAAGACGAAAGTCATGAGCAGTATCAAGACGAGAGCGACGAACAACCTTCTCACATGCTCACCCCCCTCACAGGATTCCCGGCGCCTCTATTTTAGCAGAACTTACCTGAGAACCTATATGAGGGACTAAAATTTTGGATGGAGGGGTCGCTGTGGGGATCATCATCGCCATCTTACTCGGTTATTTGCTCGGTAGTTTTTTACCAGCGTACTTCATAACCAGAATGGTGCTCGGTGTGGACATACGTAAGCTCGGTACCAAGCACGCTGGCACAACGAACGTCTACAGGAACGTTGGTCTCTGGCCCGCTGTGCTCACAGCCCTTTACGATACCTCCAAAGGCGTTCTTGCGTTCAAATTGGCCTCGCTTTTGGATCTTTCAGAGCAGATCTGCTTCGTTTCTGCGATGGCTTCGGTTGCTGGCCATATGTTTCCTTTCTATCTTCAGTTCAGAGGCGGGCGGGGTGCGGCAACGACAGTGGGGATTCTTCTGTATTTTCTTTGGACGGAATGGCTGAAGCTTCCGTTCAGCACTTTGCTGTCTGATCTTTCAGTCTTAGCGTTGATCGTTCTCGTCATTTTCCTTATTTCGAAGAAGGGCGACGTGGTTGGCCTGTTCGTCCTGCCGGCACTCGCGTTGCTGGTCATGCTGAGAATACCTGATCGTTCATATCTCATCGTGTTACCTGTGTTCGTGTTGTTGGCAATCAACATTTACAACATCATCAGCTGGAAGATGATCAAGTTTCAAGAAGATATCAGGCCTTGGCGCGTGTTCATCCGGCCAGCAGCCTTTCTGCTTCTTGTTTTAGGTTACCGCATCGAAAAAACTTCCTTCATGCTCTTGATGAGTGTTCTGATCGCCATCTTTCTTATACTCGATCT
>JAPYWY010000260.1 GCA_028276125.1 Pseudothermotoga sp. | reverse complement strand
TTGTCAAAAGTCAGTGTGGGTGCCAAGATCGAAAAGATTGAAGCGACCGCTCTCAGAGCCAGATTACTGTTGGGAAGATGCAGCGCGGGTGAGGTGACTATCAGACCCTTCACGTTGTTTCTCAGCTGGACGTATCGGATCGCAACAAGGCCACCCAAGCTGTGGCCCATGAGGAAACAACCAGGATAACGCGAGACTAACTCGTCGATGATCGTGAAAATCTTCGAAAAGCTTGTATGACCACGCTTCCCCTCGCTCTCACCGTGACCTGGTAAATCGAACAGGGTCAGTCCGAACCGAGGGGTGAGCAAATCGACGAGCCATTGATAACGCTTCGCGTGCTCACCGAGTCCGTGTACCAAAATTACGTGTCCTTCATTTCCTTGAAACTCTTTTACCCACACGTTCCTCTTCCTCCGCCAACTCGAAGTCTATCTCTCCAGTGATCTTGTCTGCACGCAGGACCTTGACTTTGAGTATGTCACCTATTTTGAAGATTCTCCCAGTTCGTTCTCCCACGAGTATGTTCTTGCGTTCATCGTAGATGTAATAATCGTCAAGCGTGGAGATGTGCACGAGCCCAGAGATGAGCTTGTCAGGTATCTCAACGAACAGACCGAAGCGTGTTACGTTCGTCACGACAACCTCGAATATCTCGTCCATGTGTTTACTTATGTACTCCACCTTCTTCATCGCCAGCAGGTCCCACTCGGCTTCGTCCGCGATCCGTTCTCGTTTGCTGCAGTGCTGGGCTATCTTTGGCAAGAGCTTCGAATAGAGTTCGATCTGTTTTTCCGTGAACCTATTTCCCTGCTTGAGATAAAGTTTCAACAGACGGTGGACGACCAAATCGGGGTACCTCCTGATCGGCGAGGTGAAGTGTGTGTAAGCGTAAGAAGCCAGTCCAAAGTGACCTATGTTCGTGGGAGAATACATCGCACGCTTCATCGACCTGACCATGAGCTTCTCAACACTGGAACGCAATGGATGATCTTTGACCAACTCGAGCACCTTCTGCAAAACGCTCGGATGCATCGTCTTTGGGAATTTCACTTTCAAACCAAGCGCTTCTACGTACTCTTTGAGCTGGAGAATGGTTTCTGGATCGGGTTCCTCGTGAACCCTGTAGACAAAAGGAAGTCCCGCATTGTGAAAAATCTCGGCAACCGTTTCGTTTGCCCTTATCATGAACTCCTCGATCAGTATTTCAGCAGGACCACGCTTCCTCGGCACGATGTCCACAACTTGTCCTCTCTCGTTCATCAGCACTTCCACTTCTCCACCCTCTATGTCCGTTATGGCGCCACGTCTCTGCCGAGCCTGTCTCAGGATCAAGGAAAGCTCGTGCATCGTCTTCAATGAATCTGTGATCTCCTTTCCAAGAACGCGCTCGATCGTTTTGTCACCCTCGAGGAACTTGTTCACAATGGTGTAAGTCAGTCTCTTCTTGCTCCTTATAACGCTCGACGCGACGTTGAAATCGAGCACCCTACCCTCTCTGTCTATGATCATCTCAACGGTGAAGGTGAGTCTGTCCTTGTCTTCCATCAGGCTGCACAAATTGTTGGACAGTTTGAAGGGCAACATCGGAACGACTGTGTCGAGCAGATACACGCTTGTTCCCCTACGATAGGCTTCTTTGTCGAGAGCCGTACCCTCTTTCACGTAATGAGAGACATCGGCGATGTGAACCCCAAGCGAGTATCTCCCACTGGGAAGCTTCTTTATCGACACAGCGTCGTCGAAGTCTTTAGCATCCTCACCGTCTATCGTGAACACGATTTCGTCTCTCAGATCGAGCCTACCTTCGATGTCCTCTCGCCTCACATCGTCGGGGAGTTGCTCCAGCTCGGCGAGCACTTCGTCGGGGAATCTGTCGGTCAGATCGTACTTCGCCATCACGGCGGGTACATCGGTCTTAGGATCGTCCACGTTACCGAGAACGGTCTCAATGCATGCCTCAGGATTCTTACCTTTCCTCGGCCACTTGGTGATCTTTGCGATGACACGTTGATGAGGCCTAGCACCGTTTATGCACTCGACGGGAACGTAAAAGTCGTGGATTATCTTCGGATCGTCCGGGACCACGAAACCGCGCGTCCTCCTCACTTCGAAGACGCCCACGATCTTTTCCTTACCGCGTTTCAGAACGCGCGTGACTCTTCCCATGGGCAAGTTGCGCCATTTACCCACGATCTCTACCAAGACTTTGTCGCCGTGCATGGCATTGGACGCGAGCTCGGCTGGTACCGCGATCTCTTGCCCCTGATCGGTGGTAACGAAGGCGATGGTGCCCCTTCTGGAAAATTCGATGATGCCAGCCACCAAGTTGTTCGATTCTGCCGAATGGTAGTACCCTTTACCGTCTCTGATCAGCTCTCCTTCCTCGAGAAGTTGCTTGATCGTATCTCTCACCATACGTTTTTCATCTTTGGATTTCACCTTGAGTGCCTTGTAGATGGCCTTCAACGTGTACTTACCGTCGTTTTCGAAGAGTAACAGAATTTCTTTCCTCAGATCATCTGTGGATCGTGACACAGGCTTTACCCCTTTCTTTCGAAATGTACATAGCTCTGTCGGCGAGACTGACGAGCTCATCGGGCTCGAGCACCTCATCCTCAGGATAACCCGCAACACCGAAACTCATGGTGATTCTGAAATCGAACGGGTTCATCGTTATCATACCGTGCAGTATCTTTTGACAGACCAGCGCCGCACTCTCTTTATCAGTGTTGGGCAATATCAAAATGAATTCTTCCCCTCCATAGCGACCCACTATGTCAG